>CALVVC010000098.1 GCA_944363755.1 uncultured Bacilli bacterium | reverse complement strand
ACCCTGCTAATAAGAGAATTGATTTAATAAGTGGTAGTGTTACTTTAACATTATCTGGAGGAAGTGTTAAAGAAGAAATAGTTGAAGATGATGCAATAACTACCCCACCTAAAGAAGATGAGGAAACAGATGATACAGGAAATAATACTGTAGATACTACTCAACCTGGTAATTCTTCTGGTGATAATGGCGGAAGTCAAGGTGGTTCTAGTGGAAGTGAGAATGAAACTGGTGGAAATCAAGGAGGAACAGACCCTAAACCTGGTACTGATGCAAATCCAGATGGTGCTACTACAGAATAAAGAGATAAGCAATAACTTACCTCTTTTCTTATGGTTTCAAAGCTGTAATAGGAATAATATAAATTCCTGTTTCTTTATCTTTAATGATTGCACTAAAATTACCTACTATTATACACATAAATTTAGGCTTTTTTGATACATTATTATAAAATTTTAATAAACTTTGTTTTGCTTCATCTATACTTCTATAGTTTAGCTTTATTTCAACTGTAGCATATTCTCCACTTTTAAATTCTAAAATAGCATCAACTTCATCCCCACTTGTATTATCTCTAAAATGGTACAAATGTCCATCTAAATAATCCATGTATATTCTTAAATCTCTTTCTACTAAAGCTTCAAACATTAAACCAAATGTATTAAAATCATGCATTAGTTTATCAACAGATAAATCTAATAAAGCACAACTTAATGATGGATCTACTAAATGTCTTTTAGAAGACTTACCTATTCTTTTTGAAGATCTATAGTTAATACTAAAAGCTTCTTGATTTGCTGTTAAATATAAAGAATCTAATACATTAATATAATATGCTACTGTTTTTCTATTTTCTACTAAATCTCCTTCATTTTCATATTCTGCAATATCTTTTACTATAGTATCATAACCAATAGGTGATGATTCATTTCTTGCTAAGGATTTTAATATCATTTTCATTTTATTAGAATCTCTTTTATGATCTTTTCTCTCATGTATATCTTTATTTATTATATTAAGAATATAATTACTTGGTATTAAGTCAATATTTTCTTTACTAACTTCTAAATTTTCGGGCCAACCGCCTCTAATAATAAATTCTGCTATTTCATCAAGTTCATATTTTTTTACCGACTTGCCTACATCTTTATTATTTAACATATCTACAAGACTTATTTCACCACTTGAATTACCTGATTCATAAAGACTCATCGGATACATTTTCAATGTTGCAATTCTACCAACTCCAGAATGAAAAACCTCTTCTTCTTTTTCACCTTTAGTAAGAGTAGTAGAACCTGTTAAAATAAATTTTCCTTTATCATGATTACTATCACATTCATGTCTTACAGCATCCCAAATACTAGGAACTATTTGCCATTCATCAATAAGTTGAGACCTTAAATCTTCAAAAATATATTTTGGATTAGCATTTGCTAAATCTCTTTTATCTTTTTCTGTCATATAGACAGCACTATTAGCATGATTTAGAGAAGTCCAAGTCTTACCACAGCATTTAGGTCATTCAATAGATATAGCACCAAAAACTTTTAAATATCTAGTTATCTTTTCATCTATCAATCTTTTTTTATAATTTTCTTTAGTCAAACTCATATATTACCACCCTCTTACTTAGAATTATATAATATATTCTAATTTTATCAAGAAAAACAAAGGACACTTTTCATATATTTTAGTACCCACTTTTCCAAAAAAAGATTATTTCTAAAATACTAACATTTATATCTATTTTCTTATATCTATAAATACAAATTGATGAACACTTTTTAAGAAAACCGTTGAACATTTTTTAAGACTTTTGGTGGGCACTTTTTAAGACTTTCATTCGGTGAGATTTTGCTATTTCATTCGGTAACTTTTTATTTTTTTAAATTTTCTAAATACTCTACCGCTTCATCAAATGTCCCTATCGCCTTAATTTCAATATCATAATCATGTTTCTCTTTCTCTTTTAAAGCTTCTTTATAATTATCTCCCTTTGGTACTAAAAATATATCTGCATCAGCTTTTATCGCTCCATTTAACTTATATTTAACACCACCAATTTCACCAACAGTTCCATCACTACTAATAGTACCAGTACCAACAATAGTTAACCCATTAGTTAAATCCCCTTTAGTTAATTTATCATATATTGCAAGTGTTAACATTAAACCTCCACTAGGCCCACCTTCACTATCTTTAAAATTAAGTTTTACTTTAGGATTAGTTTTATATTCATAAATAGTACTAACAGAAATACCTGTTACTTTGTAATCTTCTCCCTCTTTAACAGTCGCTTTTACATCAATCTCTTTATCATCTCTTTTAACAGTTACTTTAATCTTCTCTCCTGCTTCATGAATTTGTATCTCATTAGTATAATCTTCTACATTTTCTATATCTTTACCATTTACTTTTAGAAGTTCATCTCCTACTCTTAGACCATCCTCAACTTTATCTTCTACATAAATTACATAAAAGTGTTTACTTTTTATACTAACTTTTTTTTCTGCTTTTTGGTATGCTAACATTATGGCAGTTTGATTAGCATTTTCTAAATAAATCTTATTTCTAAACATTATATCTTCATTACTCTCATCTTCATTTAAAGATACATTATCCTTTTTTTCTATATCATAACTTGGAATAATATTACCTAAGATGAATGATGCTACATTACCTTCTAATTCTTTTACATATGCAAAGTTTAAAGAGCCTGAACTTGTTTCACTATTATTTATTTCCACCCTATCATTAATATCAATAGTACCACCACCAGCATAAATATAATAAGGTAATGGGAAAGTAAAGACAAAGTAACATACTATTAAAAAAATAATAGTTTTATAATATTCTTTCATAAATTCTTTTAATCTTAAGTAAACTTTATTAAGCATATAATCATTCCTTTACTATTAAATTATATCAAAGAAGGTAATATTATGAAAAGAAAATATCAAGAATTATTTGCAGTACTTATTATATTATTTCTCTACTTAAGTATTTTTATTAATCCTTCTTTAATTATAGAAAGTGGTATTTTAAGTATTAATATCTTTAAAACTAAACTCTTTCCTTCTATATTTCCTTTCTTTGTCTTAGCATCACTTGCATTAGAACTTGGTCTTGCTACTAAAATAAGTAGGAAATTAAATCCTCTAATAAAAAGATTATTTCATGTTGATGGTAATAGTTCTTTTATTATTTTAGTAAGTCTTATATCGGGTTTTCCTAGTGGATCTAAATATATTGTTGAATGTTTAAAGAATAAAAGTATTTCTAAAGATACGGCTAATTATCTTTTAACCTTTACCCACTTTGCTAATCCTCTTTTTGTTCTAGGTACATGTGGTCTAATATTAAATAGTGTTTCTCTTGCTTATAAAATATTAATCATAGGGATACTATCTAACATAATACTTGGTATTATGTTAAGACCTAAAGAGATTATTTCTTCTAAAGTAATAAATACTTATCAAAGTAAATCTTTTTTAGAAGCTTTACCTAATGCGATAAATGATGCAGTTAAAGTTCTTTTGTTTATGCTAGGTAGTATTGCCTTCTTTATGTTATTTAGTAAATTACTTACTAGTAGTCTTTTTCTAAATTCTTTTTTTGAAACAATAATTACAGGTATTCTTGATATGACTAGTGGTATTAGTATGGTAAATACTATTAAAACTACTAATTATATAAAAGGTTTACTTGTCCTATCCTTTATTACCTTTGGTAGTTTCTCAGTTCATTTACAAGTCTTAAATAATATAAAAGAAGTAGATATAGATTATAAATACTTCTTTATAGGTAGAATTATAGAAACATCTATCGCTTTAGTTATTTATATTTTGTTTTAATATATATAATTAACGGGAGCGTTTATCATAAAAGAATATGTGCTATTTTTAAAATTTGGATGAGTTAAAATTATTGTTATTTTTAAATAACCATTAGTAGCAGGAATATATTCAATTTTAGAATCAGGACTTAACATTAAATCTGGAATACTAGGAATTTCATAATCAATTATATCTTCACTCTTCCCATAACTAATAACTCCTTCATCAGGCTTTATAATAATAGAAGTTTCATAACTACTAGGATTATCAAAAGTAAAAGTAGCACTATAACCATC
>CALVVC010000097.1 GCA_944363755.1 uncultured Bacilli bacterium | reverse complement strand
TTAAAGCAAGGCATACATTTTTATTAAGCTTATTAAAAGCATCAGCAAGACCAATACTAACAGTAGTCTTACCTTCACCATAAGGAGTAGGATTAATCGCTGTTACTAAGATAACTTTACCATTTTTATCTCCCTTATCTTTAACAATCTTAGCTTTACCCCTCCCATACATTTCTATATCATATAAAGAAAGATTAAGTTTACTTGCAATATTACTAATATCTTTTAGTTTTATACTATGAGCGATTTCTAAATCAGTCATCAAATCACCTCCAAAACTACTCTTATTATATGCTAAAACTAAAGAAAAAACTAGTCTAAAATAAGACTAATTAATAATGCCCTTTACTATAGAATAAACCTCTCTACTTATATCATCAATACTACGTAACACTCCATCTTTACTACATTCTATTACTTTAAAGTCATATTTGTCTGCAACATATAAACTATTATCATATACTTTATCTAAAAAAACAGTATCTTTCTCATTAATATCTCCTTCTACTCCATCGGTATCTCTATTTTTTCTAAGTTCTTTTGCAATAGATTTATCTAGTTTTAAAAAGATAACTAAATCAGGTTTCTTAAGACCTAGTTTATTATATTCATAATCTGTTACATAGTCTAAAAACTCATCTTTATCTTCAAAAAAAGAGCCCTGATAAATTAAATTAGAAGTAGTATATCTATCTAGTAAAACTATCTTTCCCTCATTCAATGCTTTTTTTAACTCATTATGATAAACATAAAACCTATCCATTGCATAAAAACTACTAATTGCATAAGGACCTATACCTTCTCTTTTACCTAAATTCCCCTTTAAGTATTCTTCAACTAAACTTGCTCCTACACTACCATAACTAGGAAAGTGATGATAAATTACTTCCTTTCCAGATTCAACTAATTTATTATACAATTCTTTAATTTGTGTAGTTTTACCAACTCCATCACTAACACCTTCAATTACAATTAATTTGCTCATATCTTAACCTCCTATATTTTATAAAGAAAAAGAGTAAATAGTATTCTAATTAGTAAAATCTTCCATTATCTCATCAGTAGTTATTTCTCCCTTACGAGGAAGATGTCTGACTACTAATTTATTATAATAATTATCACCAATACTCAATACTAATTTTTCATCAGTATAAGTACTATTATGATAAGTTTCTACTATTTGTTGATATTGTTCATTATTAACATAATAAATTGAAAGTGATATATTAAATTTATAAAGTTCCTCTAAATCAATAAGTTGCTTAACTTTATTTGCTTCAACATTTTTATCAATACTTTCAGTATTTACAACAATAACTGTTACAAATTGCATATATTCAACTTCTATTATATCTAAAGGATTACTATCAACAGGCCAATCTTTACTAGGAACATCATAGAAAAAATAGTTAGCAAACTCGTGAATATTTTCATTCCAACTATTATTAATTATTGGTTCAAGTTTTTCTTTTAAATAATCTTCAACTATAGATTTAATTCCACTATCTCTACATTTACCAGTTTCTATATTAATTTCAACTATATTTTCATAAGGATTATAAAAATACGCCTGAAACTTACCATCATCTGGTATAAATGGTAAACTAACCTCATAAGATTTTCCATATTTTTTTAAAAGATATTTTTCCATTTCTTCTCTTGCTTGCTCTTTACTAGTTATAACAACATCTCTAATATTAGAACTATCTGAAGAATTATCAGACTCACCAGGCCACAACATCATAACAACAAACAGAGCGATAATAAATACTATAGCAAAATTACCAAAATAACCAAAACCTTTTAAGATTTTTTTTACTTTAATCATTAAACATTCACCTTATATAAATAATAAAATATAACCACTAAAAAATCAATAAAGCAATAAATAAAATCACACAACTTTACAAAAAATAAAATTTATATGAATTTTTAAAATTCAAAAAAAATTTACCTTCAATTTTATAAATTCACCTAGAGAATTTACAAAATTGACTAAAAAAACAGCTCGAATTTTAAAAATTCATAATTTGCAAGCTTTCTAAGAAAATGCTAGAGTAAGCCTCGTTAAGAAAAAAGGAGGAATTTTATGAAAAAAATAATATTATTCTTAACTCTAAGTTTTATTTATTTAATAAGTTCTATACCCATTGTAAATGCAAGTACAGATTCATTCTATGAAGCAGAATATATTGATAATATTTATATGGTTAGATATGATAAAAAAACACAAACTAAATATTATCAAAAAGCAAGAACATATAGAAGAACAAGTGATGGTAAACTTGCATATTGTCTTCAACCCTTTAAAGTGTTTAATCCAAATAATAACACATATGAAACAGTAGATAATTTTAAAGATATTAGTAATGAAACTCTAGAAAGAATAAGAGACATTATTGGATTAGGTTATGGTTATGCCTCACACGGTTATGATATGAAATGGTATGCAGTTACTCAACTTATGATATGGCAAACAGTAGAGCCAGATTGTGAATTTTATTTTACTGACACCCTAAATGGCAATAGAATAAACGATTATGATGATGAAATAGCAAGAATAAATGATTTAATAACTAATAGTTACAACACACCAAGTTTTCACAACAAAACATTTTATGGTATAGTTAATAAACCTATAACTATAGAAGATAGTAAAAATGTCTTATATAACTATGTAATAAGACCTAATGATGTAACAATAGATGGAAATAAACTAACTATAGTTAAAGATACTAAAGGTTGTTATGATGTAGAACTATCAAGAAATTATCAACAAGGGCCACCTGTTCTATTTTATTACAATCCTAATAGTCAACATTTAGGAACAATGGGAAGTACTACTAATAAAAGTACTAATGTAAGATTTTGTTTTAATGAATTAAAACTAAATCTTAAAAAAATTGATAAAGATACAGGAACAATGAATAGTCCTGGAGAAGCTTCTTTAAAAGATACAGTATTTACTCTTTATAATAACAAGATGGAAAAAATAACTGATATTACTTTAAATAATAATTTAGAAGCTTCTATATCTAGTAATGATTATGATTTAGACTATGGTACTTACTATCTAAAAGAGACTAAAGTAGGAGTAGGATATTTACCTAATGATAAAGTTTACGAAATAAACTTTACAAAAGATAATACCACTATAAATTTAACTATAGAAAATAAAGTTATTGAAAAAGAAGTAACACTTAAAAAGTTATATGGAGATAGTCTACTTATGCAAGCAGAAGAAAATATTACTTTTGAAATATATGATAAAGATAATAATCTAGTTAAAAGTATTACAACAGATCAAAATGGACTTGCCAAAATTACTTTACCTTATGGTCATTATAAAATAGTACAATCTAATACTACTGAAGGATATACTAAGATTAAACCATTTACTATTTTTATAGATGATATTAATAAGGATTATATTTATACAATAAATGACTATAAAATACCAAAAGAAGAAATACCTGAAGAAGAAATATCAATAGAAGTACCAAATACAAGTACAGAAGATAACAACTACCCCTTATTAAGTATAATATTACCTACATATTTAATTGTTAAGAAAAAGTTTAGTTAGTATTATACTACTAACGATATACTTAGGTAGTTGTCTATTAATATATACAAATGAAACCGATACTAAAAAAATAAGTACTACAAACATAAAAAGAAACACTAATACTAATTATATTAGTAATGTAAGTAAAGATGAAAATAACGATATTATTGGTACTTTAACAATAGATAAAATAAACTTATCTAAAATTATCTATAATATTAACAGTCCAAATAACAATGTAGATAGGAATGTTACAATATTAAATGATGATATAAATCTAATAGTCTTAGCAGCACATTCTGGTCCTGGATACATTGCATTCTTTAACGATTTAGACAAATTAGAATTAAACGATATTGTTAATCTAACCTATAATGATAATGAACTAATATATAAAGTAACTAACATAGAAGAACAAGTTAAAGATGGAACTATAGAAATAAATAAAACTAACAAACAAAGATTAATACTAACTACTTGTAGTAAGAAAGATAAAAATAAGCAGTTAGTAATAATAACAGAAAAAGGGGCTGTCGAGAAATTAAATAATTAGTTTCTGACAGTTCTTTTTTTTTGAAAAAAAATAAAAAACCTTGAAAGTATAAGCTTTCAAGGCATTTTGTGATACAATAATCTTGCTTAAG
>CALVVC010000096.1 GCA_944363755.1 uncultured Bacilli bacterium | reverse complement strand
CAATGTTTAGAATGGAATATTGACTTAATTGCTATAGATGATAAGTATGATGATGAATATAGAAATGCTCTATATAAAGCAGAGAAGACAGATGATAGTGAAGACTTGGTAACAGTATTTAAAAAGTGCCAAAAAAGATTAGATGAAAAATTAGAAAAGTATAAAACTCTTTTAGAACAAGTAGATATTGATATAAAAAATTAGTTTTAAAGATGTAAGCTGTAAAATTAAGCCAAAGTTTTATAGCTTTTTTTCTTTCTTTAAATATTGACTAAATAAAAGAATAAATATATACTTATATTAGAAGATGTGGGAGGTGACTACACTAAATGGAACGAAAAATAAACAAATTCTTACTGAAATGGAAAACAGACTTAATAAGAAAACCATTATTAATCATTGGAACAAGACAAGTAGGTAAAACCTATACAGCAATAGAGTTTGGTAAACAAAACTATCAGTATGTCGCTTACTTTAATACTGACCATAATACTATCCTAAAAGACTTGTTTAAAAAAGAAAGGTCTATTACAAGACTAGCAGAAGCTTTAAGTATAATATCAGAAGTTCCCATTGTTAAAAATGACACTCTAATAATCTTTGATAATGTTACAGATGAAGAGATTATTAAAGGAATAAAACTATTTGGTTATGATAAAAATGATTATCATGTCATCGCTATAACATCAAGTAGAGACTCTCTTTTAAAGTTTAGAGGAGAAGAGTTCCAATATAAAATCATGACAGAAATGGATTATGAAGAATTTCTTTGGGCTATAGGAGAAGAAGAAGTAGCCGAAAAAATAAGATATGCTTATGATAATCATAGAAGTTGTAGTGTTCATACTAAAGCCTTAGATTATTTCTATGACTATTTAATAACAGGTGGTCTTCCTGAAGTAGTAGAATCTTTCGCTAATAAATGTCACTATGGTTACTTAGATAGTATTAAAGAAAGAGTTTTTGATATTAACAAAAGTGAACTATTAAATAGTAAAAACTTAATAGACATAGAACGTGGTATAGAAGTAATGGAAAGTATTCCAAAACAATTAGAAAAAGAAAATAAAAAATTTCAATATGGTATCTTAGGTTATGGTAGACGTGCTAAAGAATTTGAAAACTCTATTAACTTCCTTGTAACTAATCAATTAGTATATCGTTCCTATAAAATAAGAGTAGCAAAGTCTCCTTTATCTAGTTGCAGAGAAATTGATAGTTTTAAATTATATCTTCCAGATGACGGTCTTTTAAGCATGAGATATAATTTGACTAAAGATAGATTAAGAGTAGATGAAAATGTTAAACAAGCTTTATATGAGAATCATATCGCTCATACACTAGTAGAAGCAGGTTATTCCTTATACTATTATCAATCAGAAGGAAAAGCCGAAGTAAACTTTGTTATTCAAAATAGAATGGGCAAAATTATTCCTCTAGAACTTGCTACTAAACAAGGTTCTAAAGTAAAAAGCCTATCAGTATTCATGAAAAAATATATTGTAACAGATGCCTATCGTATTACAGAAAGTAACTTTTCAACAAAGAAAAATGTTAGGTATTTACCTATTTATGCAATATTTTGTTTAAATGAACAATTATATTAGAATAGAAAGAAGGAATATCATGATTAAATTAGTATTAGTAAGACACGGACAAAGTATTTGGAATTTAGAAAATAAATTTACAGGATGGACTGATGTTTCTTTATCGGAAAATGGAATTAAGGAAGCGAAAGATGCAGGTATTATTTTAAAAGAAAAAGGTTATACATTTGATTTAGCTTATACGTCTGTTTTAAAAAGAGCAGAAGATACTTTAAGTTATATTTTAGAAGAAATGAATCTAAATAATATTGAAATACGTCATAGTTGGCGTTTAAATGAAAGACATTATGGTGCCCTACAAGGATTGAATAAAGCTGAAACAAGTGAAAAATATGGAAGTGAACAAGTAAAATTATGGCGAAGAAGTGCAGATGTTAGACCACCAGCATTAGAGAAGACTGACCCTAGATATCCAGGTAATGATTCTAAATATAAAGATTTAAAAGAAGAAGAATTACCTACTACTGAAAACTTAATGGATACTATTAAAAGAGTAATAGAGTATTGGAACTCTAATATTAAAGAAGAATTGTTAAATAATAGAAAAATTATTATTGTAGCACATGGTAATAGTCTAAGAGGACTTATGAAATACTTAGATAATATGTCAGATGAAGAAGTAATAGCTCTTGAAATAGAAACAGGTAATCCTATTTGTTATGAACTAGATGATAATTTAAAACCAATAAAACATTACTATGTAAAATAATTTTATTCACAAGGACTGTGGAAAACTAATAACCAGAAATGGTTATTTTTCTTTTCTACTATATTGACAAAATAAATTACTGTAATTATTATAATTATCAAAAAGGAGAAACAAATATATGAAAGAAAAAGATAATAGCAGAATTTATATAAAATATAAAGACAAAAAACGAGTTCAAAAACTAAAACAGGAAGACATACTTAACATACTATATTTTGAATATCTAGAAGAAAATGTAGAAGAGATAATTTTTGAAAAATGTTATTTAGATTATGAATTTTATTTAACAGCAAAAAATACTGATACCAAAGTAATATTTAGAAACTGTGCATTTAATAAATTAGTTGTAGAAAATGGTAAAGTTTATTTAACAGATGTTAATGCTACATATTTAAAAGGAATTAATAACAAATCATTCGCTCTAAAAGAAAATAATGAAATAAATATGGATATGAAAATAAAAGCAGAAACAGTATCAATAAGTGGAGATTTAAAAGAAGCTAATACAGAAATCGAAGCAGAAAAAGTAATTATATCTTCTGCTGTTATAGATACATTTTTTGATTTCTTTGTAAGAACTAAAAAACTAAATATATCAAATAGTGAATTTAAATCAAGTTCAATATTATCTCTAGATTATCAACAAGCTTTAGTAACAGAAACAAGTTTTGATACTCATATTTTTAAAGTTAATGGACGAATTTATAAGACAGATGATGAGAAAATAAGTATATATAATAATGATCCTAATAAAGAAGAGTATATAAAAAGTTATTTGTGGCTTGAGTTTTTAAGAAGTTTAAGAGATAAAGTAAAAGCAATAAATGAAAAAGACTATAAAGAAAGTTGTCAACAAATAGCAACTAACTCTAAAAAGAGAATAGAAGAGTATGAAACTGAAATAAAAGATTATGAATTAAAAATAGAACAGTTAAAGAGTAGAATAAATGATGAAAAATATATAAGAGGTTTATCCAAGATTGATAAAGACAAAGTTTTATCTAAAAGAAAGATAGGTAGTATTGAAGGTGTTGTTGAAAAGAAACCACAACAATAATCCACAGTAACTGTGGAAAATTAATAATCACTAAGTGGTTATTTTTTTCTTTCAAATAGAACTAATGTATTATATAATAGAGTAAAGGAGGAAAAACTATGCAAAGAATTATTTTTCATATAGATGTTAATAATGCCTTTTTATCCTGGACTGCTATTTATCTTTTAAACCACGGCTATAAACAAGATATTAGAAAAATTCCTAGTGTTATTGGTGGTGATGAAAAAGCAAGACGAGGTATTGTTCTTGCTAAAAGTCCTATTGCTAAGAAATATGGAATTGTAACAGCAGAAACATTATATAGTGCAAGAAGTAAATGTAAAAATTTACAAGTATTTCCTCCTAATTATCCTTTTTACAAAGAAGAGTCTAAGAAGTTATATAACTATCTTTCACAGTACACACCTATTATAGAACAATATTCTATTGATGAATGTTTTCTTGACCTTACAGGCACTACACTTCTTTATGGTAATGATTATGTATCACTAGCTCATAAAATAAAAGATGAAATTAAAGAAAAGTTTGGTTTTACTGTTAATGTAGGAATAGGAGAAAATAAATTGTGTGCTAAAATGGCTAGTGATTTTGAAAAACCTGACAAAGTGCATACACTTTATTTAGATGAAATAAAAACTAAAATGTGGCCCTTAAAAGTAAATGATTTATTTATGTTAGGTAAAAGTTCTGCTAAAAAATTAAATGAATTAGGGATATACACAATTAAAGATTTAGCAGAAGCAAATATCAATTTATTAAGAAGACGTTTTAAAAGCCAAGGAGATTACTTTAAAGAAGCAGCCTTAGGAATTGACTATAGTAAAGTAGAGCCAAGGAATGCTAAGAATAAATG
>CALVVC010000095.1 GCA_944363755.1 uncultured Bacilli bacterium | reverse complement strand
ACCGTAGGAAGTGGTAGTTCCTATTCATATAAGAATGCAAAATACACAGATGCAAGTGGAACTGCAATAACCTCAAACGTAGCAGAAGCTAAAGTAGGATTGTTGAGATTTGGAGAATTAATGTCCGGGCAATTTGATAGATACGGAAACAATACGAGTTATTGGACATTAACACCATATTCTTCGTCATACGTTCAGTATGTCATCAATTTTGGTAGCGCGAACGACTACGGTTCGCCTTCGAGCGTTTCGCACGGCGTGCGGCCATCTGTAAATCTAAAATCTAACGTAATAATAACAGGGGGTCTAGGAACTAAGGAACAACCTTTTGAGATTGCCCTACAATAAATACATATATTAATTTATATGTATTTTTTTGTCATTCTTTAATTATCTTATTCTCCTTATTATTTTCATAGTATCTTATAGGAGGATACTTATGAAAATAAATAGTAATGGTCTTAGTAATGAAGAAGTAATTAAATCCCGTGATAAGTATGGTAGTAATGCTTTAGTAATGATAAAAAAAGATAGTTTTTTTAAGAGTTTAATTAGAAGCTTAGGTGATCCTATTATTAAAATACTTTTAATTGCTCTTGGTATTAAAACAATCTTTTTAATTCAAGACTTTGATTGGTATGAGACTGTTGGTATTGTAATCGCTATTTTTCTTGCTTCATTTATCTCTACTATATCAGAGTATGGAAGTGAGAAAGCTTTTTTAAAGTTACAAAGTGAAGCGGAAGCGATTAAAGTTAAAGTTAGACGTGATGGGAAAACTTTACTTATAGATATAAATGATGTAGTAGTAGGAGATATTATATTATTAGAATCGGGTGATAGGATTGTTGCAGATGGGGTATTAATTAAAGGAGAAGTTAGTGTAGATGAGTCTTCTATTACTGGGGAGAGTAAGGAAGTATATAAGAAATCTTTTATTAGTGGTCTTAACCCTAATGATAATAATGAACTATTAAGAGGTAGTGTTATATATCATGGAGTAGGAGAGATGGTTGTTACTAAAGTAGGGATTAATACTTTTTATGGTAAAATATCTTTAGAATTACAAGAGAAACAACCAGAGAGTCCTTTAAAGTTAAGACTAAGAGACCTTGCTAAAGTAATTAGTAGAATTGGTTATATAGCGGCTTTTTTAGTGGCCTTTTCCTATCTTTTTTCTGTTCTTATTATAGATAATAACTTTGATATAAGTAGAATTGTGGTTACTTTATCTGATACTTCTTTACTGTTTGCATATTTCCTTCAAGCTTTAACACTTGCTGTTACAATAATAGTAGTATCTGTTCCTGAAGGGTTACCTATGATGATAACATTGGTATTATCTAGTAATATGAAAAGAATGCTTAAAGATAATGTTTTAGTTAGGAAACTTATGGGAATAGAGACTGCTGGTAGTTTAAATATATTATTTACTGATAAAACAGGTACTCTTACTAAAGGGGAACTTGAAGTAGTAGGGGTTATGTTTGGTAATTTAGATTATTATAAAGAAAAAGAGAGACTTAAGAATAGTATAACTTACTATAATGTTTTGAAAAGAGCGATTTTATCTAATACTAATTGTGTTTATGATGTGGATAAAAAAATGTGGATTGGGGGAAATGCTACTGATAAGGCGGTTGTTAATTATTTAGGGGAGAATAATTATTCTGCAAGAATAGTTAAACAAGTTCCTTTTGATAGTAAGAATAAATATTCTTATACTAAAGTACTAGAAGATAATAAAGAGATAACTTATTATAAGGGAGCTCCTGAAGTATTACTTGATAAGTGTAAATATTATATTTCATCTAGTGGAAGGAGTGTTCCTTTTGTTAATAAAAATAGAATTGTTAATATAACTTTAGAATATGCAAGAAAGGGTATTAGAGTCTTGATGCTTGCGATGGATGAAGGGAATGGGTTAACTTTTATATCTTTATTATTTATTAAAGATGAGTTAAGAGAAGAGGTAAAGGATGGAATAGAGTTAGTTAGGAAAGCTGGTATTAAGACAGTTATGATAACAGGGGATAATAAAGTAACTGCTAAGTCTATTGCAAAAGATGCAGGAATTATTAGTAGTGATAGAGATGTTGTCCTTACTAGTAGTGAGTTAAATAGTATGAGTGATGAGAAGGTTAAAGAGATTATTCCTAAATTATGTGTTGTGGCAAGAGCTTTACCTACTGATAAGAGTAGATTAGTAAGACTAAGTCAAGAGTTAGGTCTTGTTGTAGGGATGACAGGAGATGGTGTTAATGATGCTCCTGCTTTAAAGATGAGTGATGTTGGTTTTAGTATGGGAAGTGGTACTGAGGTTGCTAAAGAAGCATCTGATATAATTTTACTTGATAATAACTTTAACTCTATTGTAAAAGCAATACTTTATGGAAGAACTATCTTTAAAAGTATTCGTAAATTTATTATCTTTCAATTAACTGTTAATTTCTGTGCTGTTTTCTTATCAATAGTAGGACCATTTATCGGAGTTGCTAATCCTGTTACAGTTATTCAAATGCTTTGGGTTAATATGGTTATGGATACTCTTGCAGGAATTGCTTTTTCTTACGAACCACCACTTTTAGAATATATGGAAGAACCGCCTAAGAAACGTGATGAGAAAATACTTAATAGTTATATGATTCATGAAATAGTATTTACTAGTATTTATTCATTTTTAGTTTGTGTTTTCTTTTTAAAAAGTCCATTTATTCATTCATTTTTTAGAGAGGGAAGAGATGATATTTATTTTATGAGTGCTTTTTTTGGACTATTTATCTTTATGATGATATTTAATAGTTTTAATGCAAGAACAAGTAGACTTAATATTTTTGCAAATCTTTTATCTAATAAAGTCTTTTTAGGAGTAATTATCTTTATAGTAATAGTACAAGTTATTCTTATCTACTATGGAGGAGATTTATTTAGAACAACATCTTTAAGTCTAAAAGAAATAGAAATAATGTTAATTTGTGCTTTTTCTGTAATACCAGTAGAACTTATTAGAAAAATATATCTTAAAAGTAAAAGAAAACTTGGTTGTGTTTAAATAATATTAGTTGTATAATATAAAGCACTGGAGGAGTTATGGAAAATTTAAGGATTATGAGTTTTGATTTAGATTCTTTTACTTTAGTTAAAAGTAAAGTAGAAAGGTCTAAAAGAGTAATTGATTATATTAGAAATTTAGATATAGATTTAGCTTTATTACAAGGAGATAAAGAATTGATTTATAATCTTTTGTTTATGATTAAAGACTATGGAGTTGTTTATAATTATTCAAATTATTTGTTTTTAATGAATCCTATTTTAGACTTTGTTGATGATTATTACTTTATAAATAGTGGTGCTTTTGTTACTAAATTAGGTTATGAAGATATTGCATTTTATAATATTAAAAAATATAAAAAAGAAAGTTTGTGGGAGTTTAGAAATATGATTAAAGAATATAAAAATATAGATTATAATGTAGTAGGAGGAACTTTACAAGATGTAGGTATAGATTCTTTTTGTAATAAATATAATCTTGATAATATTTGTAGTAAACCTAGAAGTAATCATATTCTTGTATCTAAAGAATTAGATGTTAAAGTTGTTAATGTACCAATAATTCCTTCTGTTGATGTACAACCTATGGTTGTTGATATTACATATAAGAAAGTGAGAAATGATTATGGAAAATTTGAAAATACTTAGTATGAACTTAGGAAGAAGATTTATTCCTATAAAAAATAAAAAAGAATTGGTAACTTCATATATAAATGAAGAAGCTTATGATATAGTTATGTTACAGGGTAAAAATTTATCTAGTAATATAGATTTTAGTAAATTGAATTATGAAGCGATAGGATATTTAAATAGAATGGCTGTGTTATATGATAATGAATTAAAAGGATTTGATATTAAAAGTGAATCTCCTGTAGTTAGTTCAACTATAATATATAATAAATCTCCTATTGCTTGTATTAATGTATGTTGTGATAAGATTAGTGGTATGAAAGATGTATTTGAAGTATGTAATGCTTATAGTAATAGTGATACTATACATACAATTAAAACTAGAATTATTACGGGAAAGTTCCCTAAGGAAGTTGATACAAATAATTTTTGTTCCATGTTTGATTTAGAAGATATTTCTACTTTAGTAGGACAAGATAGTCATGCTAAGAATAATAGAGAGATAGTAAATCATTTCTTTATATCAAAAAATTTAGAATGTGTTAATATACATAAGTTAGTAGGTATGACAGAAGTATCTAAAATAGGGGAAGCTTATCCTATAGAGGTAACTTTGAAGAAAG
>CALVVC010000094.1 GCA_944363755.1 uncultured Bacilli bacterium | reverse complement strand
ACATCGACTTTCTTTTCTGCAATTAGATCAATACAAGTTTGGAATTCGTCTTTTGTATAACCGATTGCACCTTTTAATGTTAGTTCTTTCATTACTCCTACGATGGTTGGTATCGTTACTGTGCCAAGAGATACTCCAACTAATACCACTGTTCCTCCAGGTTGTACTGTCATTAGTGATGTACCTACTGCTGGAGAGTTCCCACAACACTCAATAACCACATCGAATCCACCATTTGTTTTTGCTAATAAGGTCTCTACCATTTTGGTATCTTTTGCATCATACCATTCATCTGCTACACCTAGTTTTACAGCTTTTTCTCCTCTAGCTTTATTAGTCTCTGATAAGGCAACATAGCTAGCTCCTTCCATTTTCGCAAACATAGCACTTACTAACCCTATGATCCCTCCACCAATGACTAATACTTTAGCGCCGACTTTGATATCTGCTAAATGGATGGCATGTAGACCTACTGCTGTTGGTTCTACCATGGCACCTTCATCATCACTTACTGTATCTGGTAGTTTTATTACCATATCTGGTCTTACTTTAGTTTCTTTAGTTAATGCTCCTGGATTTGTTAGTGAAAGTCCTACTGCATATGTCCAAGTGGAAGGACAATATTGAGGATTTCCTGAAAGACAAGCTTCACATTTTCCACATGGAGAAATTGGAAGTCCAGTTACTCTATCTCCTTTTTTTAAATCTGTTCTAGAACCTGGATCTTTTACAACGCCAGAAAATTCATGTCCCATAACTAATCCTTTTGGTTCTCCTGCTACCCAGTAATGAATATCTGATCCACAAATACCAGTTTTTTTAACTTCTAACACAACATTTTCGTGATCTATTTCTGGTTGCTTCATATCTGTAATTTCAAATTCTTTTACGTCTTTAATAGCTACACATTTCATTTTCTATCCTCCTACTATTATTTTTTATCATATCATATTTTTTTTATAGTGTTTCTTTTTTTCTTCATTTTTTTTATTTATTTACATAAGATACATAGAAAGGCTAACTATGAAAAGTCAATAGTTTTTCTTAAAAAAATAAAATTGGAAATAATTCCACGCCAAAAAGATTTCACAAAGTGAAATTTTTGAAAAATTGATAAATCAATTATTTCAATAAAGACGAATTAAATTGGATATTTTTAGTTTCAAGAATGTAAATAACTCTTATAAGTTTTTACAAACATGAGATAAAGCAACTCTATGACATTTGCCTTCAGATATTTTCTTGTAGTAATAGTCATAAAAAGTATTGTTATATCTAATAACTGTTAAGGCGACATTCATAAGTGAATACCTTAAATATCCAGAACCATGCTTAACCATTTTACCTTTTGAAGACATTGTACCTGATTCAATAATGCCAGGTTCTAAACCAGCAAAAGATAACATCTTTGCAGCATTAGAAAATCTAGAAACATCTCCAAATTCTGAAATGATTGAAGCACAAGAAATTACACCAATTCCAGGAATAGATAGAGTTGGTGGATTAAGATCTTTGATAATTGTAGAAATTTGTTTATCTAATTCAATAATATGATCATCAATGTTTTTATAAAGATTAAGAATAGAAGATAATTCTATTTCAAAAATATCATTGGATTCTCCAATAGTATTTTTAGCTAAATCTTTAAGTTTAACAAATTTAGCATAAGTAAAATTGCCTCTAGATAATTTATTTAGAGTTTCAAAATCCCTCATATTAGCAATTTTATTTGGTGTTTTATATTTATCTAAAATATAAAGAGATGTAATGCCCAAAGAATTACTAAAAAATGGTTTAAACTCAGGAAATATAATATCTAGAATATTAGTTAATTGAACTTTATACTTGCTTCTTTGTTTAACTAAATTTTCTCTTAATCTTGTAAGTGACTTAATTGAATATTTATGATAAAATAGTTTCGAATTTGGTTTATATGGAACTGACATAAGTTTTTGAGTAATGACTACTGCATCAACTTTATCGGTTTTAGTCCTTCTTAAAGATAAAGATTTATAAAATTCTTTAACTAAAAGAGGATTAAATTCCATAAAACTATAATTATTCTTTTCTAAGAATAATTTCAAATTCAAACCATAATGTCCAGTAGCTTCTAAACCAATATGGACATTAGAATTATCATAGGGTTTCAATAAGTCTAAAAACTGTTGAAATCCTTTTTTGTTATTAGTAAAAGATAAATTTTCTACAATAACTTCACCTGTATCTTTACAGATGAAACAATCGTGTTTGTATTTTGATATATCTATTCCAACATATATCATGTACATGCACCTCCTTGGTTAGTTTTTAATGCCTGTATGTTTGCCACATAACTTCCTATTTTGTAACCTCGCTGAACCTATAAAACGTCAAAGCGTTAACTAACTAATCAACAATTAAAATAAAAAGTCTGTGGTAAGAGCCTTTCTAAACAGTCAAAGCTGTAGGATGTGATTAACAAATCCACAGGCAAGAGTTATTATAACTCAAAAATATAATAGAAAGAAAATAATCAATCTATAGGATTTCTCCTAAGATTGATTATATGAGGATGTTTTTATGAAAATATGTGTTTATGCAATTGCTAAAAACGAGGAAAAATTTGTCCATCGTTGGTATGAATCTATGAAAGAGGCTGATGAAGTTTATGTACTTGATACAGGGTCTACTGATAATACAGTTTCTATACTTGAAGAACTAGGTGCTCATGTAAAAGTTGAGGTCGTTACTCCTTGGCGATTTGATGTTGCGAGAAATAAATCTCTTGAATTAGTACCAGAAGATTGTGATATTTGTGTTTGTACTGATTTAGATGAAGTATTAGTTCCAGGATGGAGAGAAAAATTAGAAAAAGCTTGGACTCCTGGTACTACTAGGTGTCAATATATGTATTACTGGAGCTTAGATCAAGATGATCAACCTATTGTTAGTTTCTTTTTAAACCAGGCTCATTGTCGTCATGGTTATCGTTGGACTCATCCTGTCCATGAAGTGTTGGAGTATACTTTAGGGGATGAAGTTGTTGTTAGTTGCCCTGATGTCATTTTAAAACATTATCCTGATGCTACAAAATCTAGAAGTAGTTATTTACCTCTTTTAGAGCTTTCTGTTCGTGAAGATCCTGACGATGACCGTAATATGCATTATCTTGGTCGTGAATATATGTACTATGAGAAATGGGATAAGGCGATTGAAACATTAAAAAAGCATTTAACTTTAGAGCGAGCTGTTTGGAAAGATGAAAGAGCTGCTTCTATGAGATTTATTGGTCGTTGTTATAAAAACTTAAAGCAGTATGATGATGCTAGATATTGGTATGACCAAGCAATGAAAGAAGCGCCTCATCTACGGGATGCTTTTGTTGAAAAAGCACTTCTTGAATATGAACTTGATAATTATGATAAAGTAGAAGATTTATGTTTTCGTGCTTTAGAAATAAAATCCCATGAACAAACTTATATCAATGAGCCATTTAGTTGGGATAGTACTATCTATGATCTATTATCTATTAGTGCTTATCATTTAGGTAGAATACCACAAGCTATTTATTTTGTGGATATTGCTCTTACTTATTTACCTGATGATAGTAGGCTTTTAAATAACCGAAGAATATTTAAAGAATTAGAAACAGAAAAAGAAGGCTCTTAGCCTTCCATATATAAATCTATTTTCTTATCTTTATATCCTTCCAATATTTTATTCCAGATGACGCTTTCTACAAAGCGTCCTTTTTTTGGATGCATTAAATATCTTATTGTTAGTTCAATATGATTATCGACAATTTTAGTATAGATAGTAGGATCATACTTATTGAAATATACTCTATTCGTAGTATTGATGTCATTAATCTGAGCTTTCATCTTTTTAGGAATGTTTTTAATAATTTCTATGTTATTTACAATTTTATATAATTCTTGTTTGTTTTTTACTAAATCACAATCCATTGGAACTTTTACTGTTAATTCATCCCAGATGTATTTGAATCCTTTATTTAAGTTTCTTACTGGTTCTGAAAAGACAATGGAGTTAGGGAAAGTTACGATTACACCAGTAGATTGTCCATGCTCTTCTTTAGTTGATATTTCTAGAACTTCAAAGTTTAGGGAAGAAATATTCATGACATCCCCTTTGATGCCTTTTACTTCAATTCTATCTTCTACTTGAAATGGTTTTTTCATTTTTATATAGATACCACAGAAGAAGTTTAATATTAATTCACGTAAAGCGATAGTCATGGCTGCTGATGTTACACTGATTAAGGTCATTAGACTTTGAATATATTCATTCCATATTACTAATAAGAATACAACTTCTAAAA
>CALVVC010000093.1 GCA_944363755.1 uncultured Bacilli bacterium | reverse complement strand
ATTCATCGCTCTTTTAAAGAGTCTTTCTAAATCATAATTACTATATGTAATAATTGTTGGTCTGCCATGAGGACAAGTGAATGGATTATCACAACCTCTTAAGTTATCTAAAAGTATTTTAGCAGAGTTTAAATCTAAATAATCATTAGCTTTTATACTCATTTTACAAGCCATAGTAGATGCTGTTTTATAGATAAATTTCTCTTTATCAAATTCACCTTTTTCTAGGGTAATAGCGATTATCTTTTCTATGGCTTCTCTTTCATATCCTTCAAAAAACCAAGTAGGATGACTTCTAACAATAAAAGTATTATCAAAAAACTCATCTAAAGAGATACCTATACTTTTTAAAATATCCATATGTTCTTTAATTCTAATAAACTCATCTTTTGAGTATTCTAATCTAATAGGTACTAATAAATCTATAATATTATAATTATCTTTTAATAAAGCATTTAAAACCTTCTCATAATTGATTCTTTCAGCTGCAGCATGTTGGTCTATTATATACATACCACTACTATTCTCTGCAATTATATAAGTCTTATGAACAATACCTACAGGTATCATTTCTTTGATACGATAATCATCTATACTTTCTTTTTCTTCAACTATTTCTTCACTCTTACTACCAGTTATTTTGTTATCATTATCAAAATCAAAAGATAATTCTTCTAAATTAGGAGAAGAAACTTTTATCTTTTCTTCTTCATCATCTAATTCATAGTTAATAGTATTAATAGATAAAGAATCTTCTACTTCATAAATAGTATTTAAATCTCTAATAGAAGCATGGGGTACTAAAAGAATCTCTTTTAATTTAGATGTAATTACTTTTGTAATTAACTCTTTTAGACTATCTAATTTAGAGAACTTTATATCCATCTTTTGAGGATGTATATTAATATCTATAAGTATTGGATCAACATCTATATTTAAGACAATCATAGGAAACTTATCTTTAGGTATATAGGTGTGATAACAATCTATTAGACATCTATTTAAATCTAAATTCTTAATAACTCTACCATTTACTAAAGTAGTAATAACATTACGAGAAGTCTTAGCAATCTCTGGATAACCAATATAACCAGATATAACATAATCATCATTTTCTCCTGATATTTCTATCATCTTTTTAGTTACATTCATTCCATAAACAGCATAAATTACTTTTAAAAGATTACCATCTCCACTTGTATTTAATAACTCTTTTTCATTATTAGTCAAAACAAATCTAATAGATGGATATGATAAAGCCATTTTATTAACATATTCAACTATTAAAGCTAACTCTGTATAAAGATTCTTTAAATACTTTAATCTTACAGGAGTATTATAGAATAAATCTCTTACTTCAATAGTTGTTCCAAGACTTAAATCACTATTTTCTACACTTTCTATTACACCACCATTTAAAGAGATACTTGTCCCTACTCCATCTTTACTAGTCTGTAGATGAACATGAGAAACAGATGCTATAGATGGTAGAGCTTCTCCTCTAAATCCTAATGTTTCTATATTAAATAAATCATCTAAATTTTTTAATTTACTAGTAGCATGACGTGAGAATGCTAACATAGCATCTTCTTTATTCATACCAATACCATTATCACTTACTACTATTTTTTTAGTTCCTGAATCTATTAAAGTTATTTTAATCTCAGTAGAATTAGCATCTATAGAATTTTCTACTAACTCTTTAACAACATTTAAACATCTCTCTACTACTTCACCTGCTGCAATTTTATTAGCAAGTATTTCATCCATTACTTTTATAGAAGACATTACTCTACCTCACATGTTGAATCTGCTTTTAATCTTTTAATACCTGAAATAGAATTAGAACAAGCAGGGCTTTCATATCCTGAACATTTTAAGCAAGCAGAATATTCAATATCCATATTAGAACTAGTATTATTATTTCTTTTAACAATAGCATAACTTTCTAAATTACATGTTTTACTAGATTTTCTTGGATCTCGTAAATCATCAATATAACCCTCACAGACTAATTTTTCCACATCTACTACTAGACCTTCTCCTTCATTAGGAATATGCCCTGAATGGTCAATTAAATAGTTAGTAACACCACTAATAATATTTTTTTCAAAATCTTCATAAGTAGCACTTCTAGCTTGATTTAAATATTTAGATATCCCCATATAAGCAAGAGTTATTAATATTCCTAATATAATGATTACTGCAAGTACCTCTAGTACTGTAAAACCTTTTTTATTCATCTTTCTCCTCCTCATGCAAGACTTGATATAAGTTATTAGCAACAACTTCACCTACTATTTCACTTAATTCATCAATACTTGCTTCCTTCATTTTTTTAATAGAACCAAATTTCTTTAATAGTTCTTTACGTCTTACTTCCCCAATACCAGGTACTAAATCTAAGTAACTTGATAATAAACCTTTACTCTTAATATTACGATGATAAGAAATAGCAAAACGATGAACTTCTTCTTGAATTTTAGATAGATATAAAAAGAGATTACTATCACTTTTAATATCTAATATTTTATAATTACTATCAATAACTATACTTGTACGATGATGCTTATCTTTCTTAAGACCTATTATTGGAATAGATAAGTTTAAACTAGAAAGTATTTCTTTACAGACATTTACTTGAGTATCTCCCCCATCCATAACAATTAAATCTGGTAAAGTTTCTCCATCCATAATAGCTTTATAATATCTTCTATATAAAACTTCTCTCATAGCAGATAAATCATCTTTAACATCTGTACTTATTTTATATTTACGATAATCATTTTTTATTGGCTCAAAATCACGAAATACTACCATCGCACCTACATAATATGTTCCAAATAAATGAGAATTATCAAAACTTTCCATTCTCGAAACACTATCTACTCCAAGAAGTGTTTTAAGTTCATTTAAAGCTTCTATTCTTTTATTATCATCCCTTTTAAGAGTCTCTAACTCTTCATTTAACACTACTTTAGAATTCTCTTTTGCAAGATCAACTAACTTTTTTAACTCTCCCCTTTTAGGAATATGTACTTTAATATGTAAATATTCACTAAGTAACTCATCATTTAAAGTATCAGGAATAAGTATTTCATGAGCAAGAACATTTCTATCATAAAATTTAATAATATACTCTTCCATATCATCAACTACATTATCTAAAGTTTGTAATGTTTCATGATGTCTACCAAAAAGTATACCTTCTCTTATAAAGAAAACTGTTATAGATAAATAATTATCAATCACTGTATAGTTAAAAATATCAAAATTATAATTTTTCTTTAAATCTATCTTTTGTTTAGTTAAAGTAATATCTATATCATTTAACATTTCTCTTAACTCAAGAGCCTTTTCATAATTTAAACTATTACTAGCTTTCTCCATTTCTTTAATAATTTTCTCTTTAATAAAACTACTATTACCTTTAAGAAAGCTAATAATCTCATCAGTCATACTCTTAATAACAGAATTATCTATATCTTTTATACAGTATCCTAAACATTCATTAATATGATAATAAAGGCATTCTTTTTTAGGTATTTTTTCACATTTACGTAAAGGATACAATCTATTAATCATATTTACTGTCTTTCTTGCTGCCGTTACATTAGGATATGGTCCAAATAATTTATGTTTTTTTTTATTTTTCTTAACATTTCTAACTACTTTAAGTCTAGGATATTTTTCATTAGTAAGCTCTATATAAGGATAACTCTTATCATCTTTAAGTAAGATATTATATTTAGGATTATATTTTTTAATTAAGTTAATTTCAAGTATTAAACTCTCTAATTCACTATCAGTAACTATATATTCAAAATCATCTATATCATTAACAAGCATTGCTGTCTTACCAGTTACATTACCTCTAAAATAACTACTAACACGTTTCTTTAAGTTTTTAGCTTTACCAACATAGATAATATAACCATTTTTATCTTTCATCTGGTAACTTCCAGGAAGTTCTGGTACTAGTTTTAATTTTTCCTTAAAGTCTTTCATTTAACCACACCCAACTAAAAAAATAAGTTATTTTACATAACTTATTTTAGACTAGATTTATAGTTTTTACAAGTTTAAATCATAATTAATATATTAAAGTATCTTTCTTAAACCAATACTATAATCTATTTTCTTTACATCAACATAGTTATTTGCTTTTTAGAAAGTCCTGTCGCTTTCATTATATCGTTTGTAGGTAAATTCATCTTTAAAAGATTCCTTGCAATAGATTTTTTCTCATTATTAGCACCCTCTTTTCTACCATCACTTCTAGCAGAATTTACCTCCATCTTGTGTACTATCTCTGCATCATAGT
>CALVVC010000092.1 GCA_944363755.1 uncultured Bacilli bacterium | reverse complement strand
AGTAGAGTTTACTCATCGTTTAAAGAATCATCCTGTATGCTTAACTAGTAAAGGTGAGGTATCTGTAGAAATGCAAAAAGTAATGGATGCTATGCCAACAGATACAGGGGTAAAAGCTACTACTGTAATGGAGATTAATGAAGATCATCCTATTGCTAATAAATTAAAATCTTTATATGAAAAGAAAGATTTTGAAACACTTGAAAAATATAGCAAGATACTTTATGCAGAAGCTAGACTTATAGAAGGAATGAGTTTGGATAATCCAACTGAGATAAGTAATTTAATTAGTGAATTACTTGCAAAGTAAGGTTGTATAACCTTACTTTTTGTATTTTATGTTATGCTTTAGATATATTTAAGGAGGAGTATAAATAATTTTAAGAATCATGTTAGTTTAAAGGTATACTTAAATAGAGGGTCTAAAAGACTTAATATTAGTTTTATATAAAGTTAGGGATATTTATAATCTAAATACTGATTTTATAAAAAACATAAAAGTGTTTGGGAAAGAATAAGAGGCACTATGAGCTTTTAGATGATGAAATTGATTTAAAAGGAGCTGTTCATTATACAAAGAATACATTAAAAGAACAGTTTCAAAGAATAAGACAAGGAAAAAATAAAGTTTATAAGATATAAATTTACCTCAATATTGACTTCTTATAAAGTATGAATTATAATAGTTCATACATCTCGAGGTTAGTCCTCAAAAGAGATAATTACAATGCATATTTTGACATTATTATTTGTATAAGCATTGTATATTATATTTGAGTAACATTGAGGGTGTAAATTATCTTCTTGCACTGACGCTTACTATTTACTAGTAAGTTTGAGTAAGGTTTTATCCTGAAAGAATACAAGTAGGGACTGGGAGACCTACCATGTTACTTTTGAGCCTACATTCTTTGAATGTGGGCTCTATTAATTTGCGAGGAGGATTTGTTAATGACTAGAAATAAAAATTCTAATTCAAAAATAATTGGATATTTAGACGAAAATACTATAGAACGTTTTAATATAGAAAAGTGGTTTCAAAAGAAATAGTACAATCAAACAAATAGGATATTCATACTAATAAACATGCTAACGATTTCATTACATTAGATAGTTATCATAATACTTTAATGAATATAGATAAAATTATTTCTAGTCCTTATTATGTAGAATATGATGAAAAGCGAAATAGTCTTAAGTATTATGGAAAAGTAGATCAATACGTATGTGTAGTAGTTAGACTAGATAAAAAAGAATATTTTGTTTCTACTTTTTATCCGTTATCGAAAAAGAAAATAGATAAATTAAAAAGTAAAGAAGACCTTAATAATTGATATATTAGGGTCTTTAATCTTCTAAAATCATTTCTTTATCTTTAAAATGATAATGTTTATTACAAATATCTTTTAATTTAGGTCTATGAGTGACAATAATTAGAGTTTTATCATTTAGATATTTATTAATCATATCATATATTTTTTCTTCTGATAAACTGTCTAAATTAGAAGTTGGTTCATCTAAAATATATATTTCTTTATCTAGTAAAATACCTCTAATAATATTAAGCCTTTGTTTTTGACCTGTTGATAATCTAATACCTTTTTCTCCAACTTTTGTATCAAGTTCTTTTTCTAGACTATTAATCCAATCAAGAAGGCCTGCGTCTTTTAGATATTCTTTTAATTTCTTATCACTTATGTTTTTCCCTAGTAAAAGATTATCTCTAATAGATAAATCAAATAAATCAGTTTCTTGAGAGATGTATGCAACATCTGGAGCTTTATTACTTTCTTTACCATTAACTAAATATTTATTATCATCTATCTTATAAAACCTGCAGAATAGATTAAGAAAAGTAGATTTACCTTGACCAGATTCTCCCATAATACTGACTTTATCTTTTTTATTTAGAGAAAAGTAGGGAATATTTATACAGTTTTTACTGTTTTTGTTATATTTAAATCTAATATCTTTTAGAGTGATATTATCAAATGTTTTAAATTTAAGCTGTTTTTCTTCTTCAACAAGAATACTTTCAATATGATTATTAGCAGATTTATATTTACTTAAATGAATAAATAGATTACCAACACCTCTTAATTCTGTATTAAGTCCACTAAACATAGAAGAGTAAAACACTAAATAACTAAAAATATTATTACCATTTTTCATGCTTATAAATAGACTAATTAAAAGAATTGCATACATAGTATAGATTAAAGCATTAATACCATCACTTCTTAAAGATCTATAAATGCATATTTTTCTTAAAGGTCTTTTAATATAATCAAATTTACTATTCATTTTAGATATAGCAAATTTTAGTGCATCATAGTTTTTAACAACTTTAACATTTTCTATAAAGTCTACATTAGTAGCATTATAGTTAGCATATTTATTATTATAATCTTCTTGAATTATGACATTAGATTTAGTAATAACTATATTATAAATAACAATTAAAATAATAAAGATTATACAAATAAGAAAAATAGTAAAATTTTGTCTTGCAACTTGTATTAAAAATATAGTAATCGCTACTCCAAAACCATTAATTGTCATCATTAATTCATCTAAAAGTAGGGAATTTTCATCACATATTACATCTATTTGTTTCTTTAAAAAACCAGTATGAGTATTATTAAGTTTAGAAATATTTAAATTACATATTCTTTTAAAATAAGATATTTGTAAATCTTTTTTAGTATTTTCTAAGAATGGTTCTGTTTTTACATTCCATATTACATTAAAAAGTATTTCTAATGCTTTTAAAGTAATAGTTAAGATTATTAGCATTTTAAATTTATCTAATGTAAAAGGTACTGTTAAATAAATTGATAAGACTATAGGCATTAGATAAAGACATATATTTTCTAAAAAAGCATTAAGAAAGCATATGGCATATTTCTTTTTGTTTAATATTTTAAATGGGTACATAGTTTCACTTCCTTAATAATAGTATAACATATGTCGTATTTTTAGATATATTTTTCTTTAAAAAATAATTTATCTTTGTTATACTTGTTTTATAGCGAAAGGATAGTGATAAAATGAAATATGTTTATGCCTTTAGTGAAGGTAATAAGGATATGAGGGAGTTATTAGGAGGAAAAGGAGCTAATCTTGCAGAGATGACTAAAATAGGTTTACCTGTACCTCGTGGGTTTACAGTAACAACTGAAGCTTGTTTAAAATATTATAAAGATAATGAAGAGATTAGTGAAGATATTAAAAAAGAGATATTTAAAGAACTTTCTAATCTTGAAAAAGTAACTGGTAAGAAAATGGGTGATAATAAAAATCCATTATTAGTATCAGTTAGAAGTGGGGCTAGAAGTTCTATGCCAGGAATGATGGATACAATACTAAATCTTGGTATGAATGATGAAGTTGTAGAAACACTTGCTAGTCTTACTGATAATAAGAGATTTGCTTATGATTGTTATCGTAGATTTATTCAAATGTTTGCTGATGTAGTTATGGGCTTTCCTAAGAGTTCTTTTGAATATTTATTTGAAAGATTTAAAAAAGAAAAGAAAGTAGAACTTGATACTGATTTAGATGCTGATGACTTAGTTGAAGTTGTAGATAGATATAAAGAAGAATATAGAAAACATGCAGGTGAAGAGTTCCCACAAGATGCTAAAGTGCAACTAATAGAAGCGGTTAAAGCTGTCTTTAGAAGTTGGAATAATGATAGAGCCATTACTTATAGACGTCTTAATGATATTCCAGGAGATTGGGGTACTGCTGTTAATGTTCAAGAGATGGTTTATGGTAATATGGGAAATACTAGTGGAACAGGGGTTGCATTTACAAGAAATCCTGCTACTGGAGAAGCTAAGTTATATGGAGAATATTTAATTAATGCACAAGGAGAAGATGTAGTTGCAGGTATTAGAACTCCACAGTCTATTGATACTTTAAAAGAAGTTATGCCAGAGTGCTATGATGAGTTTGTTAAGATATGTAAAACTCTAGAAGACCATTATAAAGATATGCAAGATATGGAGTTTACTATTGAAAATGGTAAGTTATTTATGCTTCAAACTAGAAGTGGTAAAAGAACAGCAGAAGCTGCTCTTAGAATTGCTGTAGGACTTGTTAACGAAGGTAAGATAAGTAAAGAAGAAGCGCTTTTAAGAGTTGAACCTAAACAGTTAGAGCAATTATTACATCCTGCTTTTGATAAAGATGCATTAAGTAAAGCAGAAGTTATTGGTAAAGGTTTAGCAGCTTCACCTGGGGCAGCGACTGGACATTTATATTTTAGTGCAGAAGATGTAATGAAAGTGCATGAAGAGGGAGTAGAAGATATAATATTAGCAAGAGAGGAGACATCTCCTGAAGATAT
>CALVVC010000091.1 GCA_944363755.1 uncultured Bacilli bacterium | reverse complement strand
TCAAGAAAAAATTCAGGTCATGTTAAAATTAAAGAAAATAAAAATCTACCATACTTTAAAAACTTGTTCTATGTATTTTTAATAATGTTTATAGTTATTTCTTTACTTATCTTTATATTACCACTTTATATATTTAGTGACCATAGAAAAATGTATACCTACGGTCCTAGTGCAGTTTTTAGTTATTCTATTGCTGCTATATGTATTCTTATGTGGTTAGGTTGTTTATTTTCTAATATTAAAAAAATCAGAGATAAAAAATATCTTCCAGCTTTTGCATTTATTGTTTTAGGTGGAACATCTGCTTTTATTCAGTCAACTTTTCCTGATATTTTACTAGTAACTTCTGCTGCTGCTTTTATTACAGTATTAACTTACTTTACAATAGAAAATCCTGATGTTAAGATGATAGAAGAACTAAATCTTGCTAGAATACAAGCGGAGAAAGCTAATAATGCAAAGACTGATTTCTTATCTAATATGTCCCATGAAATTAGAACCCCTCTTAATGCTATTACGGGATTTTCTGAGGCTTTAAAAGAAGAATCTGACTTACCAGAACGTGTTAAGGAAGATGTTAATGATATTTTAATGGCGAGTGATAGTTTACTTGAAATAGTTAATGGTGTTTTAGATATATCTAAGATAGAAGCGAATAAGTTAGAGATAATTAATAATAATTATAGTCCATATAAAATGTTTAATGATTTAACAACTTTAACTAAAGTAAGAATAGGTGAGAAACCTATTGAGTTAATTGTTAAAATAGATGAGACTATTCCTAAAGTATTATATGGAGATCATACAAGAGTAAAACAAGTAATTCTTAATATTCTAACTAATGCTGCAAAGTATACTAAAGAAGGACATATTATATTTAAAGTTGATTCACTAATTAAAGGCGATATTTGTAGACTTATAGTATCTGTAGAAGATACTGGTATTGGCATAAAACGTGATAAAATAGATAAATTGTTTGATAAATTTGAACGTCTAGATGAAGATAAAAATACTACTATTGAAGGAACCGGACTTGGGCTTGCAATTACTAAGAAGTTAGTACAACTTATGCATGGACAATTAGTAGTTCAAAGTGTATATGGTAAAGGAAGTAAGTTTACAGTATCAATTGACCAAAAAATCGCTCCATCTACAGTAAAACTTGAAGATACATTAGAAGTTAATAGAGAAGAACTTACTAAAGATAAAGATGTTATAGGTAAAAATGTTTTAGTAGTTGATGATAATAAACTTAATATTAAAGTTGCAACAAGGCTTTTAGAAGATTATGGTATTACAGTTGATAGTTGTATGAGTGGTGCTGAATGCTTAGAAAAAGTTAAATATATTAAATATGATTTAATCTTTATGGATGATATGATGCCTAGAATGAGTGGTACAGAAACTTTCCATAAATTAAAAGAAGATCCTAACTTTAGTACTCCTGTAGTAGTTTTAACTGCTAATGCTATAGCAGGAATGGAAGAGAAGTATCTTAATGAAGGATTTGATAGTTATCTTGCTAAACCTATTGAACGTAAAGCACTAGATAATGTTATAAATAAGTATTTGAATAATGAATAAACTATGCTATACTTTAAGTATAGGAGGGTATTATTATGAGAGATGTAAATTTACTTATTAATAATGGTGTAAATGTTAAAAAAAGTTTAGAGTTATTTGGAGATATGGCGACTTATGATGATACATTGGGCGACTTCCTTCAAGATATTAATGAAAAAGAAATTAAAATTAAACAAACTAAAGAAATTGGGGATATGGCTAATTATGCCATTTTAGTTCATGGTTTAAAAAGTGATGCTAAGTATTTTGGTTTTGATACTTTAGCTAATCTAGCTTATAATCATGAAATGGCTAGTAAAGAAAATAATATGTACTATGTTACAGAACATTTTGATGAATTAATAACTGAGCTCGATCAAATTGTCCACTTAGTGAAGCAGTATTTAGGACTTGAAGAAGTTGGTACTACTACGTCTTTTGTGGCCCCTAAAAAAGATCGAGCTCTTATTGTAGTTGATGATTCTGCTGTTATTAAAAACTTTGTTAGTAAAATCTTTAATAATCAATTTGAAGTACTAGTAGCTAATGATGGAACAGAAGCTTTACAAATGATTGCTAATAATAAAAATATAAAAATAGTGGGAATGTTACTTGATCTTAATATGCCTAACTTTAATGGCTTTCAGGTATTAGAATATTTTAGAAACAATAATTTATTTGATTTAATACCTGTTTCTATTATTACAGGTGTTGGTGATGATGAGTTGGTTGCTAAAGCTTTTAATTATCCAATAGTAGATGTCTTAAGAAAACCATTTAATGAAAGAGATATAAAAGAAGTTGTAGAAAAGACAGTACAGTATGCTCATTAATTTGAGTATACTTTCTTTTTGGAGGATGTATGAAAAAGATAAATAATAATACCTATGAAATAGAAATTAATGACGTAAAATATTTAGTAAAAGAAAGAAATATAGATTCTAATAAAGGTGATTTTGGTAAAGCTGGAATATATGGTGGAAGTATTGAATACTCTGGGGCCTTAAAGCTTGCCTATTTATCATTATCTGCTTTAAGAAGTGGGTGTGGTATCAGCAGAGTTTTAGTTAAAAAAGAAATACTACCATTATTAGGACCTAATATATTAGAACAGACCTTATGTATATTGCCTGATTATAATGATAAATTTTATGATAAATTGAAAGAATCTATTAAAGATTTAGATTCTCTTGCTTTTGGAATAGGGCTAGGTAGTGATAAACATCTAGAAGAGGTATTAGAGTTTCTAATAAAAAATTATACTGGTAACTTGATAATAGATGCAGATGGATTAAACACTTTATCTAAAATGAATTTAAATATATTAAAATGTAAGAAATGTAATATATTATTGACTCCACATTTAAAAGAATTTTCTAGACTTATTAATAAACCTATAGATGAAATAAAAAAATATTCTTTAAACTTAGTTAAAGAATTCGCAAGTACCTATAAAGTAACCATTCTTTTAAAAGGACATACTACTATTATAACTGCTGGTAATACTACTTATCTAGTTAAAACAGGATGTGCTGGTATGGCTACAGCAGGTAGTGGGGATGTTTTATCAGGGATACTTGCTGGACTTCTTGCTTATTTAAATTTCAGTTTATTAACAATATCTCTAGGTATTTTAATAAATGGTATAGCAGGATGCTTAGCAGAAGAAGATAATACTAATATATCAATGATAGCAAGTGATACTATTAATAATATAGGTAATGCTATTAAAATTATTAGAGAGAGTTAATTATTTCTTTATAAAGATTCTTGGAACTCCTTTTCTATCACTTGTTAGAGTATACTCCTTGATAAAATCTTCTAATTCATCTTTAAAATACCTATTATCTTCGTTAGAGTTATAAAGTAACTCTAATTTTTTTCTTAACTCAGTATTTGGAAAATTTACATAGTCTAAGAAATCTCTAAATTCATCTATATTTTTCAATCTATAACTAATTGGATCTAATTTAGTTGTAAGAAATAAAAACTCTATTCCCATCATATAAATATCCATATTATAATTTATTAATCCTTCATTAATGTATTTTTCGTTTTTAAATAAGAAACGATTGTTACCATTAAAAATAAATTCATTATATTCTCTTGAAGTTATACCTTTAATTTGCATACCATCATAGTCTATGGCATAAATGTTTTCATTTTCATCAATAAAAAAGTTATTATAAGAACCATCTGGAAAGTTAATATCTTCTTTATTTGCATCCATAATAATATCATGCTTTTTAATATAGAACATGCCAATATCTTCAAGAGTTATTTGTTCATTCCTTTTTCTTTTAGTTCTTAAATAATTAGCATAAGATGTGCCTGTTATTTTCTTTTCGATAGAACCATTTATTTTACCATTTTCTTTATATAGAAACTCTGGACTAATTAAGTTCTTGATATTTATATCTTTGGCTAGTATTAATTTTTTTCTATATATATTTAGCATCTTTTCAGTTAAATTTATATATCTCTTTAAAATATAACCATTTTCTAAGTCATATATTTCTTTGCTATCTGTTATTTCTAATAGTTTTAGATTACTTATATCTATATTTTTCATTTTCATAAATCCCCCTAAAGATAAAGAAAACAGTCCAAAGACTGTTTAATTTCATAAATGGTGTCCACGACGTGATTCGAACACGTGACCGATCGCTTAGAAGGCGATTGCTCTATCCAGCTGAGCTACGCGGACAAATAAGACATTACTAATATATAACAAACTATTATCTTTTTCAAGAGTTTTTTTAAAATTTACACTATATTTTGTAAAAAATGTTCTTTTCATTGACTAATTTTATCTTGAGT
>CALVVC010000090.1 GCA_944363755.1 uncultured Bacilli bacterium | reverse complement strand
CTATCTATTATGATACATTAAAATTAGAAGAGGCGATGCATAATAGATGGAGGAAGGAGGAATTTTGAAAAAAATTAAATTTATATGAATTTTGTAAATTGGTGGTATTTTTAATCTCAATATTTAAAATTCCTCTAGGGAAAATTAAAAATTGAAGACTTAATTTTAATGAATTTACAAAATTGCCTTTTTGCAATGATTTTTAACTTGTGTTATACCATTTGCAGAAAGGAGGAAGTGTGAAACAACTTCGTAAAAAACAAATTCCTAGAAATATCTCTAAAGAAAAAATTAGAGAGTATTTGATAACTAATAACTTTGTCTTTGAAGGAACTCTTGATGGAGTATTTAAAGCTATTATGGGAGGATGTTTACTATACTTAGCAGATTTAATATCTAAACTAACAGGACTTGATAAAGATTTTATTATTAAAAATTTTAAAGAACAGAATGTAGAATATAAAATATCTAATGCTCTAGAAAGAAAAAAAGTATCAGACTTTATCTTTAAACTACCAGGATATATTATTAACTTAGAATGTAATAGAGGATACTGGGCAGGTATAATAGAGAGAAATGATGCATACTTTGGGAAAATAAAAGGAGAGTTATTAAGTAGAGGAGAAGAGTATAGTAAAAATATAAAAGTAATACAGATAAACTTTGATATATTTGAAGAATGTTTAGGAAAAGAAAATATATCAACATTTCATATGAAAAATAATGAAAATATAATAGAAACAAAAACAAGTGAAAAAATCCATATAGATATGATGAAAAGTTATAATAAATATCTTAATGAAGAAGAGTTAACTAAATTAGACAAAGAATTAGTAATATTAATGTTAGATGATTATAAAGAAATTAAAAAAATAGCGGAAGGAGATGAAGAGTTAATGGAAGTATCAAGAAAACTATATGAATTAACAGATAACATTGATAATATAGGATTATATGATCCTGAGAAAAGAAGAAAGGAAGAAGAAGCTTTAAAGATAGAATATCATAGTAATAAAGCTAGAGAAGAAGGAATTGAACAAGGAATTGAACAAGGTATTGAACAGGGTGCAACTAATGAGAAAAATTTAATTGCAAAATCAATGCTTAATAAAAAGATGGATATACCTTTAATAAGTGAATTAACTGGATTATCTAAAAGTCAAATAACTATGTTAATGTGATAAATATAAGTGTTATTAAATAGTTATATAATATTTAAATTATCTTTCTAATTAAAGAGTTCTTACCTCTTTTTCTTTTTTTCATATAATATATTAGGTGTTATGTATGGAAATTGATTATAAAGATATTAAGTATTTAGATAATCTTAATATAATTGATATTAGAGAGCGTTACTTATATGAAAGAGGACATCTTAAAAATTCTATAAATATTCCTTTAAGAGTTTTAAGAACTATACCTGATAAATATTTATCTTATAATAAAACTTATTATTTAATTTGTGAAACTGGTTTTAATAGTAAAAGATTATCTTTACTCCTTAATAATAAAGGATATAATACTTATAGCATTAAATGTGGTTATGAAAAAAGTTCTTGACGAAACTTTGTTCAACCTATATATTAGATATAGGAGGATTTGTTTATGGATTACTTAATTATAGGATTACTTGTATTAATAATCATTTTAATAGTTATATCACTTATGAAAAATATTAATGAGTCTAAAATAACAGATAGACTTAATAATTTAGAGATTACTACTATAAAAGAATTAAATGAATTTAAAGATGGGTTAACTAGAAATTTAACGGATGATTTTACTAAGTTAAATGAAAGTTTAGAGAAGAGATTGCTTGCTATTAATGAGGGGGTTAATGAAAGGATTAATCAAAATTTTGAAAAGACTAATAAAACCTTTACATCAGTAATAGAACGTCTTAGTAAAATAGATGAAGCTCAAAAAAAGATAGATACTCTATCTACTGATATTATTTCTTTACAAAGTATTTTAACAGATAAAAAGACTAGAGGAATCTATGGTGAAGTTAATTTAAAACACATCTTAGTAAATATTTTTGGAGAAAATAATGATGCTATTTATAGATTACAATATACTTTACCTAATGGTACAATAGCAGATTCTATTCTTTTTGCCCCTGAACCTTTAGGTACTATAGCAATAGATTCTAAATTTCCTTTAGAACACTATCAAATAATGGTTGATAAAGATTTATCTAAAATAGAAAGAGAAAATGCAACTAAAGCTTTTAAATCAGATGTAAAAAAACATATAGATGCTATTAGTAGTAAATATATTATAGATGGTGTTACTAGTGATCAAGCTATTATGTTTTTACCTGCAGAAGCTATATTTGCAGAGATAAATGCATATCACTCTGATTTAATAGAATATGCTTATAAAAAAAGAGTATGGTTAACTAGTCCTACTACTTTGATGTCAACTTTAACAGTAATACAAATGATTATTAAAAATATGGAAAAAGATAAATATACTTCTATTATTCATGAAGAATTAAATAAATTAAGTTTAGAGTTTGCAAGATATAAAGAACGTTGGGATAAATTATCTCGTAGTATTCAAGCGGTTAATAAAGATGTTGAGAATGTTTCTATTACAACTGATAAAATTAGTAGAAAATTTGAAAGTATTAATAAAGTAGAGTTTAAAGATGTTAAGGAAATAGATACAACTAAAGAACTTCTTTAAGCTTTTTTTGTATAAAAAAAAATTATTTTTGTATACTAAAAATAAATTAGAATAAATTATATTAGGTGATATTATTAAATATATAATTATAGGAGTAATTGGCTTTATTTTAACTACTATAGGTTTCTTTTACTTTATAGTATATTCTAACCTATTTACATTTGGTTATTCTTTTGGTGAATATTTATTATTTATGGCATCTAATATAAAAAATTATACATTATTATTAGGTATTATCCTTTTATTAATAGCATTTATTTCTAGAAAGGGGAATAGATTATGACATATACATATGATATTTTGCTTAATTGGACTAAAGATGAAAGATTAAAGGAGTTTTATGAGTGGAATTTAGAAGATGATTTAGAACATATTAAAAAAATACCTATTATTAGAGTTAATGAATCATTTTTAAAAGATTTATTAACTGCAAAAATAAAAATAGATAGTAATTTTCTTTCTAAAATAAAGTATAAAACAGAAAGTTATTTTCATAATGAAATAGATGTAATAGATTATGCTTTTATTGTTACTACTTTGAGAAAAGCTTTAGCATTAGAGCTTGATAGTGAAGGTAATGTTGTTTATAAAAGCAATCTTTTAATAGATGAAGAAGAGGAAGTATTAGAAATATGTGATGATTTAGTAGTTATGGATATTTCTTATAAAGTTATAAAGAAAAATAATAAAGTTATATATCTTACTAGAAAAGAAGAAGAAGAGAAAAAGTTTTTAATTAAAGAGATTAATAAGATTAAAAAGAATAAAGAGGAATCTAAATTAAATTATTTATTTAAAGAGTTTTTTATGGATGATGTTGATACTTTTAATGAAAAGATAAATGTATTAGAAAAAGAGATTTCTAAAGATTATAATGTTTTTCATCATAAATTATATAATCTTTTGAAATTATCTATGATAAAAAATAAACTTTTGTAATTTATTTTTATTATAACTAATTATTAGTTCATTTAATTTAAATATGTATAGAAATTAAAGATATTGTAAATAATAGGAATAGGTGATTGAAATGAGAAAAATAATAATATTAGTAATATCATTAATTTTAGTAACAGGGTGTGATGATATGATGAATACTCCAACTAGAAGAGTAGAAGAGTATTTAGGCAAATATCAAATATTAGATAGTAGTGTTTTAACTGAATTAGATGATGTTTTTGATAATAGTGATTATAGTGAGAAATATAAAGAAGAATATAAAGAGTTAATGATAAAACAATATCAAAACTTATCTTATAAAATAAAAAATGAACAAACTAATGGTGATACTGCTAATGTTATAGTAGAAATTGAAGTGTTTGATTATAATAATGCAATAGATGAAGCGAATGATTATATAGATGAACATGAAAGTGAGTTTCAAAATAAAGAAGATATTGATCATTATAAAATTAATGCTATTAAAAATGTAACTGATAAAGCTAGTTATACTATTAATTTTAGCTTAGTTAAAGATAATAAAAAATGGGTATTAGAAAAAATAAATGATAATGATTTAGAGAAAATACATGGATTATATGAAGATTAAAATAAATATTACAACTTTTATGTAAAGTGAATTTTCAAGTATACTAATGATTTTAGAAAAACAATAAATAACATAATTATTTTAATCTGTTAAGATTTTTTAGAAATGTTACATTTTTAAATTATTAAATTGATAACAAACAAAGGCGAACTTTGTTTGAAGA
>CALVVC010000089.1 GCA_944363755.1 uncultured Bacilli bacterium | reverse complement strand
GACTCTTTAACTTAACAGTCTCTGTTTTCTTATTAGCATTTATTAAATCTATTAACTTACAACGAGAAACACTTATAATATTAAATATCATTACAATTAAATACATTATTTCAAAGTAAATAATTGTTTTAATAATAGCATTAGTACTTATAACAAAAGTAAACTCAGTAAGGTCTGCTTCAAACATATTAGCAACAATAACACTCATAACTTGTGATAAACAAGCTCCTAAAACAAGTCCTACTCCAAGAGATAATAAACCAATTAAAAATGTTTCTACTACTAGTATTTTAGATATTTTACCTTTACTCATACCAAGAATCATATAAATACCAAACTCTTTATTTCTCCTTTTCATTAAAAATCTTGAAGCATAAATTATAAGAAAACCTAAAACAAAAGAAATAAAGACAGATACCCCATTTAACATCCCTAACATCAAATCTATAATATCTCTAGTACTCTCTGATACCTTCAACATAGCTGTCTGTGAATCTATAGCATTAAAAACATAGAATATAGCAACACCAAGAACTAGAGTAAAAAAGTATATAGCATAATCACTAACACTTTTCTTTATATTTTTAAAAGCTAGTTTAAAGAGCATCATTTAAATCCCCTCCTAAAAGGGTAACTACATCAATAATCTCATCAAAGAACTCTTTTCTAGTCTTATCACCCCTTATAATTTCATTAAATATCTTACCATCTTTAATAAAGATTACTCTTTTAGCATAACTTGCTGTAAAAGCATCATGAGTAACCATTAAAATAGTTGCCTTTAATTCATCATTTAAGTAATTAAAACTATCAAGTAGCATCTTACTAGACTTAGAATCTAAAGCACCAGTTGGTTCATCTGCAAGTATAAGCTTAGGCTCTGTAATAATTGCACGTACACTAGCGACTCTTTGCTTCTCACCACCACTCATCTGATAAGGATATTTATTTAAAATATGCGTTATTCCTAATTTTTTAGCCATATCTTTAATTAAGTTATCTATCTCTTTATAACCTTTATCTTGTATAGATAAAGCTAGAGCAATATTTTCATATGCAGTTAAGGTATCTAAAAGATTAAAGTCTTGAAAGATAAAACCTAACTCTTCCCTTCTAAACTTATTTAAAAGATTCCCCTTTAGTTTAGTAATATCAACATCCTCCATATAAATATGACCTGAAGTTACTCTATCAATAGTAGAAATACAGTTAAGCAAAGTTGTTTTACCACTACCAGATGAACCCATAATAGCGACAAACTCACCTTTACTTACTTCAAAAGAAATATTATTTAAAGCTTTAGTTAAACCACTTCTTGACCCATAATATTTCTCTATATTATCAATTTTTAATAAATTTGCCATAATTTTCTCCTTTCGTATAACACTATACTACTATTAATAGACTTTGTCGTTTGTTTAATATTACTAAATCTTACTTTTTTGTAATATTAAAGACCTATTATAGTATAGGCCTTAATATTATTACTTAATAGAACTACTCATAGTCTTAGTTAACATTTTATCATCTTTTAAATTAATATCTTTAATCTTTCTATTTTCAGGCAATATTGAATGTGTATTAGATAAAATAATATCTTTTTGATCAAAAACTATTTGTTTTATATCAGTACTTTCAATAAATTCATCTTTAAAATTAAGTGTTACCTCCAAAGCCTGAGGATAAGTATCTGTAATATCTGATAAACTTGGTAAAACTATATTAAGTCTATCTTGTTGCATTTTTAACTGAAAATTATGAAAATGACCATGGAATATTAAAGAAGGATTAACATTTAATAACATACCAGCTTTTAAGTAATGATATAGTTGAATCTTATCTTTCTTCATATTAATAATTGTATTATTAAAACCTCCTATAACTATATCATGTCTATAATTATTACACATTTCCGCTATATCAATACCATATCTATAAAGAGCACTGTAGTCATGATCTCCTCCAACAGCAAAAGTTAAAATACTTTTATCATGAGGATAGTTTGCAATAAAATATTCAGTTTGTTTATATATATTAGTAATTTTTTGATTACCACTACTATATGCTCCATCTATTATATCTCCTCCACAAAAAATAATATGAATATTATTTTTTATACAGTAGTTAAAGGCTCTATCAAGTAAATCTAATCTTTCAGCCTCATTTCCAATATGTAAATCTGATATTGCTAAAGTCTTTAAACTTTTTGAACTATTAGGAGTATAAATAGTTTTAGTATTATTTTTATTATTAGCCTTTTTAATTTCTTTAAACTTTTTAATTCTTTGATAAGATATTTCTCCATTAACATTATATTTTCTTAAAAAACTAACTCCTTTATTTTTTATTTCTAGAAGAAGTTTATAAAGAGTTATCTCATCTACTTTTAAAATATCACATATTTCCTTTGTACTTATATTACTTTTAAGTAATTCTATTAATGTAAATGTTAAATCTTTAGAATCAGTTTCTATATTTATAATATCTCTACTACTCTTTACTAATATACCTTTTAGTTTAGGTATAACACTTCCATAAAACTTAGATGCCAAAGAACTATTCCAATCTTTACTAGTTACAGGATTATGTAAATCATCTCCATATCGCATTATAATAATTTCTTGTTCTTCTTCTCCTAACTCATTTATAGCAGCGTTTATATCACTTTCTTGATAATCACTTAAAAATTCATATATAGTTTGTAATCTTCTTCCCATAATACTCCTCATTTCTAGGTCCATATTATATCAAAAAGTATCAATTTTGTCAAATAGCATAGAAGTCTTTCTTATAAATGGTAATAGTTACTTTGGTATATTTATCTATCCTAGAATCAATCTCTATTTTATGTCCTAACTTATTACATAACTCTCTACATAAATAAAGACCCATACCTGTAGATTTAGAACTATTACTTCTTCCATTATTCCCTGTAAAAGTCTTATTAAAAACTCTTGGTAAATCACTTTTACTAATACCCATACCATTGTCATAAATAGTAATAGTAATATAATCTTTATAGTCTTTACCAGTTATTTCAATAAAAGAATCTTTTTCTTTTTTATATTTAATACTATTACTAACAATTTGATTAATAATAAACTCTAACCATTTAGAATCAGTTAAGACTTTTAAATTACAATTATCTACTTTAAAATCTATATTCAAAGCAAGAAGATTATCTTTATTTCTTAAAGCAACATTTTTAACTATATTATCAAGATTCCATTCTTTAATTAAATAATCATTATTTGCATTTTCACATCTTACGTAATAAAGAATTTGTTCTACATCATCTTCTATTCTTTTTAACTCTCTTAAAGTACTTTTATCTTTTCTATTCATTAAAGTAAGACTAGCAAGTGGAAGTTTAACTTCATGTATCCATAACTCTATATATTCTTTAAAGTCATTCTGCCTCTTTTTTAATTTACTTATTAAATCATGTTCATTCTTATTAACTTCATCTAAGATATCATAAAGTATCTTACCTTCTAAAAAATTAGGCTCAAGTATCATCTCTATTAAAAGATATTTTCTATCTAAAGAGTTTAATTTACTTACTAATTCATTATAAAACTTTCTTTTTCTAAAGTAATCGTAAAATAATATAATGAAAAAGATAACAATAGTAAAAGCAATAATAAAAATAATAATACTGCTAGTTATTTTTAAGGCAATTAAAAATAGAATTAAGATAATTATATAAGTGATAAAGATAATGAAAGCATAAAGTTTATCTTTTAAATATATTGATAGTTTCATTTTAATAAATAACCTTCTTTCTTTCTTGTAACAATAACGTCATTATAACCCATATCATAAAGTTTTCCTCTTAATCTACTAATATTAACTGTCAAAGCATTATCATTTATATAAAGGTCACTATTCCATAAATAACTCATTAAATCATCACGGCTTACAATATTTCCTCTATTATTTAAAAGATAAGTAAAGATTAACATTTCATTTTTTGTTAAGTAAAACTCATTATTATCTTTAACAACAATTCCCTTATTAGGGTATATCTTTAAATCATCATATTCTAAGTAATCAAAGCTTTTCTTCATTCGTTTAAAAATGTTATTAATTCTAAGTAATAGAATAGCAGGATTATATGGTTTAGTAATATAATCATCCGCTCCATAACTAATAGATAGTACTTCGTCAATTGTTTTATTACTACTAGTTAGCATAATAACAGGAGTATTTACTTTATCATCACGAAGGCTTTTAAGTAATACCTCTCCATTTAGATAAGGAATATTTATATCTAAAAGTATTAAATCAGGATTTAATTTAATAATCTCTTCTTTACTGTTTTTAAAGTCTGTTAACACTAATACTTCATAACCTGAATTAGATAATAAATTAGATAGCTCGTCTCTTAAAGTTTCATCATCTTCTACAATTAATATTTTCTCCATAAATTTCACCCA
>CALVVC010000088.1 GCA_944363755.1 uncultured Bacilli bacterium | reverse complement strand
GATAAAGTTATTAAAGTTAAAAATGGTAAAATAGAAAGTGTAACTATTAATAAACATCCTAAACTAGTTAAGGAGATTGATTGGTAATGTTAATCTTTAAAAATAGTTTTAGAAAAATATGGAAGTCTAAGGGAAGATTTTTATCTTTAATACTTATAGTTATTTTAGGTACATCTTTCTTTGCAGGAGTTAGAGAAACTGCAAGTGATATGATTAAGACTTTAGATAATTATTATGATGAGACTAATCTTTATGACTTTAAAATAGTTAGTACTATGGGTCTTACAGATGATGATATTAAATCATTAGATGAGATAGATGGTATAAAAAAGATTGAAGGAACTTACTCAATTGACACTCTAATAGATGGTAATGCTGTTAAAATTAGTGCCTTATCTAATATTAGTAAACCAACTTTAGTTAAAGGTAGAATGCCTAAAAAAAATAATGAGTGTCTTGGAGAAGAAGGATACTATAATATAGGAGATACTATTAAAATAGAAGATGATACTTATCTTAATAATAACTCTTGTAAAATAGTTGGTACTGTTAATAGTAGTAGTTATATTTATGAAAATAAAGGTATTTCTACAGTAGGTGATGGAAAACTTGATAGTTTGATATATACATCTAAAGATAACTTTAAACTTGATTACTATACAGAAATATATATAGAAGTAGATAATGCTAAAGAAGAGTTATCTTATAGTGATAGTTATGATTTATTAATAGATAAAGTTAATAAGAAACTTATGAAATTAAAACCATTAAGAGAAACAGCAAGATATGAAGAAATACTTAAGAATGCGATGGATAAAGTAACTGATGCTGAAAATGAACTTGCTAAAGTAAAACAAGAAAATGAAACTAAGTTTAATGATGCTTTAATAGAGTTAAACTCTAATAAAATAGAATTAGACGCTGCTTTAGAGTCTTATAATAGTAACTTAGCTCGTCTTAATAGAACTAAAGAGTCAACAGAAACAGAACTTAATAATGGTTTTAAAGCTTTAGAAAGTGCTAAAAATGAATTTAATAATGCTTTAAGTAATGCAGGACTCACAATAGAGTCTTTACAACCTACATTAGATACTATAAATAGTAATATAAAGAAAATAGAAGAAGAATTAGCAAATATAGATTCATCTAATAGTTTATATGAAACACTTAATGCCACCTTAACTGAGTTAAATAATAATAAAACTAATATTGAGACATTAATTAGGACTAATAATACTTTAATAGAAAAGGAAAAAACTTTAAATAATTCTTTAAATACTTGGAATAAAGAATATAATAACGCTATAAATAAATTAAATAGTGCTAAAGAAGAAATAGATAATGGTTATGATGAATTAAATAAAGGATATGATGAGTATAATACTAATTATAATCTTTATCTTAATGAGATAGCTAACTATGAAAAAGAAATAAATGATGCTAAAGATGAGATAAATAATATTGAAAAACCTGTTTGGTATTTATTAACAAGAAATGATTTAACTGGCTATACTAGTTTTTATGAAAGTGCTACTAAAGTAGATTCTATTGCCGCTGTATTTCCAATATTCTTTATACTAATCGCTTTTCTTATGGCTTTTAATACTATGAATAGAATGATAGAAGAAGAAAGAAGTGAAATAGGAGCCTTTATCTCTTTAGGTATTAGAAAATCTACTATTTCTTTTAGTTATCTTTTATATGTATTTATCGCTTGTATTCTTGGCCTTGTAATAGGACTTAGTATTGGTTATACCTTAATACCAAGAATACTTTATACAGTGTATTCTGCATCCTTTACAATACCAGAACTATCTACTTATGCTAATCCATATGCTTGTCTAATTATTGTTTTAACTACAATTATCTTAATGAGTTTAGTAGTCTTTATTACTCTTATTAAAGACTTTAAATTAGCACCTGCTACAATACTAAGACCAGCTTCTCCTAAGAATGGTAAAAAGATATTATTAGAAAGAATTAAACCTTTATGGAAACATTTATCTTTCTCTTGGAAGATAACACTTCGTAATTTATTTAGATACAAAAAAAGAATCTTTATGACTGTTTTAGGTATTGCAGGATGTACAGCTTTACTACTTACAGGTTTTGGTATTAAAGATAGTCTTAGTGATTTACTTGATATACAATATGGTAATATTACACATTATGATGCAACTCTTGTTTTAAATGATGATGTTAACGATGATGATGTTATTAAGTCTTTAACTGATAATAATATAACTGATTATATAGAGACTTCTATTTCTAGTTTTACATTTAAAGCGAATAATAAGAATCTAGACTTTACTTTAATAGCTTTTATGAATGATACTAATATAGATGATTATATTACTTTAAAAACTCTTGATGGAAACAGTTTATCTTTAAGTAATAATGGTGTTATTATTACAGAGAAAATGAGTGAGTTATTAAATGCTAAAGTAGGAGAAAATATAAGTATTAGAGATAGTGATAATCGTTTATATATCGTTAAAGTAAGTGGTATTTGTGAAAACTATATAGGTAATTTTATGTATATGAATAATACTTATTATGAAGAGATATTTGATGATGATAATTATAATAGTTATCTTGTTAATTTAGATAATTCTATTAATAAAGAAAAACTATCTAATAATTTATTAGAAACAAAATACTTTGGAGCGATACAATATACAGAAGATAATATGGATATGTTTAATGATATTATCGCTGGTATGAATAATATAGTTTATTTAATAATTATTTTCTCAAGTTTTCTTGCTATAACAGTCTTATATAATCTTACAATTATTAATATTAATGAAAGGAAAAGAGAAATAGCAACTTTAAAAGTATTAGGATTTAAAGATAAGGAAGTATCTAGTTATGTATATAGAGAAACTATTATCTTAACTATAATAGGTATTATAGTAGGAATATTCTTAGGATTTTCTTTAAATACTTTTGTTTTGATGATTGCAGAAACTGATGAAATATTATTTATTAAGACTATTAAACCGTTAAGTTATATTTTATCATTTATAATTATTGTTGCTTTTAGTATTATAGTCCAAATAGTAACATATTTTATCTTAAAAAGAATAGATATGATAGATTCATTAAAATCAGTAGAATAGAGAAGGTAATTTTATCTTCTCTATTATCATTATGCAAAACATCAGTTATAGACCTTGCAAAGTATAAGCTTTCGGTACAAGTAATATATGAAAAATTTTTAAATTTATACCTTATTTTTAGTAGCTTTTAGGTTTAAGCCCTTTCTCTTTTTTCTATATATAATAAAATAAAGGGAAGGGAGAAATTATGAATAGAAATTTTAATTATAATTACTATCCTAATATGGATAGAGATATGAATAATCCTAAATATTTTACACCCAAAGAAGGTTATTTAAGAGGTAATATGTTTAGAAATTTATATAAAGGTTATATGAATTATCAACCAGCAGTACTTAGACCTACTAATGAACAAGAGGAGATGTTTTTAAGATTATCTGAAGCAGAGTTTGCAGCTCATGATCTTAACTTATATTTAGACCTATATCCTAATGATGGTAATGCTTTAGAATTATTTAATAAGTATAGAATGGAAACTAATAGAATAATGATGGAATATGAGAAAAAATATGGTCCTATTTTAATTAATAGTGATAGTCTAAATACAAGTCCTTTTCTTTGGCAAACATTAATCTTTCCTTGGAATATGGAGGGACTTTCTAATGTTTAAATATGCTAAGAGATTACAATATCCTATTAATATTAAGAAAAAAGATATTAATATGGCTAAACAATTAATTACGCAGTATGGCGGTAGTAATGGAGAACTTGCTGCAGCACTTCGTTACTTAAATCAAAGATATACTATGCCAGATGAAAAAGGGCAAGCCTTACTTACTGATATTGGAACTGAAGAACTAGCCCATGTTGAAATGATTTCTACAATGGTATATCAACTTTTAAAAGATGCAACAGTTGAAGAGATAAAAGCAGCAGGACTAGCACCTCATTATGCCGAACATAAAAACGCTCTATATCCTACAGATGCTAATGGAGTACCATTTACAGTTACATATTTTGCAACTACAGGAGACCCACTAGCTGATATTATGGAAGATATGGCCGCTGAACAAAAAGCAAGAGCAGTATATGAAAACTTAATAGACCTTACAGATGATCCTGATGTTTTAGGACCACTTCTATGGTTAAGACAAAGAGAAATAGTTCATTATAATGCTTTTGAAGATTTATTTAATTACTATGATAAAATGTTAAACAAAAAAGATAGATGTTAATTCTATCTTTTCTTATACTTATGTAGAATTCTACATAATTATACAATAGGAACTTATACTTAAAAGTCGAAAAAAATGTATTGACAAACATATTTTTTATAAGGTACACTTAAGTTACTTAAGGAGGGTTCGTTCTATGAAAATATA
>CALVVC010000087.1 GCA_944363755.1 uncultured Bacilli bacterium | reverse complement strand
TAAAAAATGATGGTAATAAAAGTAATGGCATAACAAAACCACTTATAACACCATATTCTGTTACAATAAAGTTAGAATTATATCCTACATAAGTAAGAGTATTAGTCAATATTATAGGTTCTAAGAAGTATCCAAAAGATCCAATAAGTCTACTTGCAGTTGAAGGGATACTTATATTCATCGCTTCTTTGGCATAACTTTTATTGAAAGTAAGATCTTGCTTTTTTATCTTTAGATTCTTAGGTAAGAAGAAAAATAATACTAAAATAGATGATAATTCACTAATAATATTAGTTAAAATAACAAATGTAACAGCAACTTCTAAACCTTTATTAATAAAAATAGGAATACCTATGATAATTAAAATAAGTCTTATAATATCTTCTAAAACATTAGAAGTAACATGAGGAAGCATTTGTTGTTTACCAAAGAAATAACTTCTTAAAATACTAGAAGTACTAGTTAAAGGTAAGACTATAGAGATAGCAAGTATAGGTAGTAAGGCTCGTTTTTCATGTAAAAAATTAAAAGCAAGAGTAGGGGCCATTATTATAACAAAAGAAATTATTATAATATTAATTATTAGAGAAATAGGTAGTAAGGAAAAAAGAAGTTTTTTGTTATTTTTAGAGTCTTCGGCAATAAGTTTTGATAAAGCGGTAGGGATACCAAATTGACAGAGTCCTATTAATAAAGAAAAAGTAGGTAGGACTAACATATATATACCAATACCAACGCTTCCCATTAATCTACTCATAACAATTTTAATAATCATACCTAAAGCTTTAGTTAAAAAACCACCAATTATTAAAATAATTGTTGATTTTATAAAAGTTTCTTTTTTCATAGAGTCACCTCTAGTAATAATATATTCTTAAAAAAAATAAAAAATATGTAAAAATATGTTCGTAAAATTATGTAAATGATATCTGTAAAATAAATGTATTTTTTTTGTAAAATGTTGTGTAACTACTTTTTTAATGTTTAAGACTATGCTACACTTGATTTATCAATCGTAGTGAGGTGTATCTAATGGAAAACGTAATAGATTTTTTAGCAACTAAGGAGGTTTTAATAGTTTTAGCGATTATTGGACTTATTTTATTTGTGTATTTTATTCTTTGGTTTCATGAATTTATGAAGAAACATGAAGAGAAAAAGAAACTTCAAAATAATACAATGCAACTTAATAAATTAGTAGAAGAAGTTGCTAAAGTTAAAGAAGAATCTAAAAAAGAAGAGGTTAAAGAGGAAAAGATAGAAGTTCCTTTAGTTAATAACACTAATGTGGTTACACCTGCTGTTGTTCAAGAAGTAAAGGAGGAAACTCCTGATGTTGTCATTGAAACTGTTGCTTCTAGTCCTATAGAAGTAGAGCCAGTAGTTATTAGTGTTAAAGAAAATCCTATTAATATAAATGATAGTATTATGTTAAATAATAAATTTGAAGAAGAAGTAGAAGTAGTAGAGCCTACTGTTATTGCACCTGTTGATGTACCTAAAAACTTAGAAGAAGCGATTAAATATAAAGATGAGGTTTATACTGAAAGTGAAGCGAAAGCGGAACTTGAAAGGATTACTGAAGAGTTAAAGAAACTTGAAAATGAAGATAAAAGTGAAAATATTGAACTTACTAAGTTTGAAGAAGAACAAGAAGAAAATGCTATTATTAGTTTGGATGAATTAATCGCTAAAGGGAAAACTATTACAGAACAAAATGAAGTTTTAGAGTATCAAGATGATGGAAATGAGCCAATAAGTCTTCAAGAATTAGAAGAGCGATATAAAAAAGAAAAAGAACAAGTAGAAGTATTAGAAGTAGAAGATGCTAAAACTTTTAAACCTAAACTTTCTATTGATGAATTTTTAAATGTTAAAGAGAAAGTACCAAGTATAAATGAAGCTTATAGTGAAAAGAAAAGTACTTACCATCCAAGTCCTATTATTAGTCCAATCTATGGTATTGAAGATGAATCTGTTAAGAAGAATACTACTATGGAGTTAGAGGATACTGCTAATTATGAAAAGTTTGATGAGGAGATTAGAAAGACTAATGAATTTTTATCTAAATTAAAAGAGTTACAACAGAAGTTAGACTAAAAATATATTAGTAAATATCCTTGTTTAAGCCTTATAAATCAATAAAAATTACGAAAATTCGTAATTTTTTTCAAAAAACTATTGATTAATAGTATACCCTGTGTTACATTATTAGCAAGGAGGGAAACTATGGAAAAAAATAGAGAAGAAAAGTTAAAAGAATTAGAGTATGACTTTGTACAAGATTTTATTAAATTAAGAAAAGATAATCACTTAACTCAAGAGGCTATGGCTAATCAATCTGGAGTTATTAGATTAACTATTACAAGAATTGAGAATTTAATAACATCACCACAAGTTAATACACTTATCAAAATATTAGAACCACTTGGTTATACTGTTAGAATAGAGCCAATTGATAAGAAAAAGAAAAAGTAAAAAAGATTAGAAAAAATCTAGTCTTTTTTTTAATTTTCCTCTATACTATTTTTTAGGAAGTGAAGACTATGAAAAATATTACCTTATTACCAGCTGATACTTATATAGTAGTTAATAAAACAGTTATTCATGAAGAAGATAGACGTCTTTTAACTATGCTTTATCAACCTATAATAGGTTATACTGCAGTTAGTCTTTACTTTACTTTAATAGATGATTTAGATTCTTTTAATCGTTTTAGTGATGATTTAAATCATCATCATTTAATGAGTATAATGCAACTTAGACTTGAAGATATTATGATAGCAAGAGAAAAGTTAGAGGCAGTTGGACTTTTAAAAACTTATCTAAAAAAGGGAAGTGTTAATAACTATGTTTATCTTCTATATTCTCCTATAAGTGCTAATGATTTTTTTAATCATCCTATATTAAATATAGTCTTATACAATAATATTGGTAAAAAAGAATATGATAAACGTTTAGAAATGTTTAAAGTACCAAGAGTTAGATTAACTGATTATGAAGATATTTCTCATAAATTTAATGAAGTGTTTAAAAGTAGTAATTTAAAGCCGTTTGAAGTAATAGAAGATATTGAAAAGAAAGAAACATCTTCTTTAGTCTTAGATGATATGATAGACTTTAATCTTTTAATATCATCTATTCCTAGTGGACTTGTTAGTAATAGGTGTTTTGATAAAGATACTAAAAAACTAATTAATAATCTTGCTTTAGTCTATAATATAGATACTGAGAGAATGAGTGGGCTTGTTAGGACTTCTTTAAATGAGAAAGGATTAATAGATAAAACACTTTTAAGAAAGAATTGTCGTAATTATTATTCTTTTGAAAATGTAGGTAATTTACCAACTCTTGTTTATCAGACACAACCAGATTATTTAAAGAAACCAGAAGGTGATACTTCTAAATGGGCTAAGATGGCTTATACTTTTGAAAATACTAGTCCTTATGATTATTTAAAAAGTAAGATGAAAGGAGCAGAGCCTACTAAAAGAGATTTGAATCTAATAGAAGACTTGATGATAGATCAAAAGCTTAGTGCTGGAGTAGTTAATGTTTTAATTTCTTATGCCTTAAAAATAAATAATCAAAAGTTAAATCGTAATTATTTAGAAACAATTGCAGGACAGTGGAAACGTCTTAATATTGAAACAGTAGAAGAAGCGATGAAGTTAACAGAAAAAGAATATAAAAAGATGAAGAGAGTTGCTACTAGTACAACTAAGAGTAAAACTGTATCTAAAAAACTATCTAAAGAAGAGATATTACCTGATTGGTTTGGAAAAGAATTAGATACTGATAATACTAATGAAGAAGAACAAGAAGAGTTAGATAAGATTATAGATAGTCTTGTCTAATTTGTGATTTTGTAGTAGAATATGCCTTAATTGAAGGGGGATATTATGACTGATACAAGAGATTTATTGATTAGAAAATATATTATAGATATCATATTTATAGTAGTAGTTATATCACTACTTACTTGGTTTTGGTTTGGTCCTTATCAACATAAAGTTAGAATTAAAGAGTCTTTAATGGCAAATAATATTTGTTTTAATAAAGATATTGCTTATAAAGGTTTTGATTATATAGATATTTCTTCTAATAAAATTACTAAAGATTTAATTGTTTCTAATGATAGTGATAAAGAGATAAGTTTTATTATTAGCTTTAATAACTTAACTAATAATAAAAATAACTATATTAATTACACTTTAACTGATGATGAAGGTTATAAGACTGATATAAGAAATTTATCACTTGATGGATATATTTTAGAAAATAATTTAAGTAATAATGAAACTAAGACTTATACTATTACTATGTGGACTAATGATAGTAGAAAGATTAATGGTAATTTAAATATAATTTTAAATCCTACTATGGCTTAACAAATATATAAAGATATGCTAGAATATATTTATCTTTTTAATTTGTCCTTATAGTTCAACGGATAGAATAAGGCCCTCCTAAGG
>CALVVC010000086.1 GCA_944363755.1 uncultured Bacilli bacterium | reverse complement strand
AATACACCTCCTTTCGGAGGTGTATTCTATCATAAATTAGACTTTTTTTGTATGTCTACCCTAAGGGGTGCATTTCACTAAATAGTTTTCTTCAAAATAATTTAATTGACTACTACTTATTTCTTCTGGAATTGTACAAACAACACTATCAATAGATGCTTCATCATTATCTACTTCTAAATAAAGCATCATATCCAAATATTTGGTAATAAGACCAGCATTAGGCCAAATTTTAATATAACCATCACCTTTTAATTCTTCATCCTGAAGTGGTTTTAAAAATTCTTCAAACATTTCATAAACAAGTTCATTATGACCTATTCTTTCATCTTCTCTTTGTATAACATTTCCATCCATATCAATGGCAGTTACTCTTCTCATTATAAAACCTTCTTTCTTATTTTTAGCATACCATAAAAATAAGAAAAAGAGTCTTATTTTGACTCTTCTTTACATTCTTTTAACTTTTTGATAGTAAGCTCCTTCGAAGTGCATACCATTTTTCTCTTCTTTTCCTTTTCCATGATTATAAATACTATTAGAATAATAATTTGGATTAGTTCGCGTATTATCAGTATTTATAATATATGTTTCATAATCCTCTGGATGAAGTTGGTAAAGTAAAGCATTATCCATATTAATTCTAAAATCGTCTTCTTTTACTTGTTTAACTGCTCCTGTTTCTTCCCAGAAATGTTCAGTAGCAAAATCAGGATATATATCATAAGACCAGTCTTTTCCTGCATGAGCACCTATATAAATGTAAATATCTTCTTTTTTACTGTCATACATACTTTGTAAAGCTTCTACAGTTCTTATTGGTAAATAATTATTAATCATTTTTGCACTACAATGGGCTGTAGCAGTTACTCCATTTTTTAAGTCACTCGCTATAACAACAGGACAGTCTGCAACTGGAAAACCTACTACTACTCCTGGAATCTTATCTGTAGTAATTAAAATATCAGCTTTAATATCTAAGTCCCAACCATCTTTAAAAGATTCTACCATTTCTCTTGTAAGTTCTACTGCTTTACCTTCTCCATTTTGACTAGGTATATAAAATTTATATGGATTAAAAGCATAATTATAATCTTGAGCAGCTTTTTTACGACGCTCTAAAAACATTGCTTTTCTATCATCAAAAGACATTCCATCTTCATAAAAACAAGCTTTAGTAGTCATAGTTCCATATTTATTACCAGTGTTTAAAATACGTAGGTTTTTAAAACTAGTAGTCCCTTTTTTATAAATATCATATTGTCCAATCTTTAAAATTTTATCTCTTACGTTTAAATTTTCCATTCTTTATTCCCCCTTCATTGAAGTAGCTATATTATAACACTTTTTTGTTACTTTGTCAATTAAAACAAGCTTAACTGATTAGAGTCTGGTAATTCACTAAGTATTCCCATCTCAGTCATTTTATCCGTTAGGGTCTTTGATACTTTACCACGTTTTTGTAAATCTTCTTTACTTAAGAAAGGTTGTTTGCTTCGCTCTTCTACGATAGTTTTTGCAACTGTTAAGCCTAGTCCATCTATTGTTTTAAATGGTGGTATTAAAGTATTTTCATGATTTTCATCTACTACAAATCTATCTGCATCACTTTTCTCTAAAGAGATAGGGGCAAATTTAATACCACGGGCTGTCGCTTCTAAGGCAACATGAAGTGATTCTATTATGTTTGTTTCTTTATTAGTCGCTTCAAAACCTTTAGCAAGTAAATCTTCATATCTTGTTTTAATAGCATTATAACCTTTTATCATAGTTTCTATATCATAATCATCTACTCTAATTGAGAAGAAGGCTGCATAATAGTAAAGTGGTTTATATACTTTAAACCAAGCGATTCTAATAGCACTCATAACATAAGCACAGGCATGAGCTTTTGGGAACATATACTTTATTTTATGGCATGACTCTATATACCACTCTGGAACATTAGCTTCCTTCATTTCTTCAACCATGCCTTTCCATGTTTCAGGGTCTTTAGTCGCTTTACCTTTTCTAACGTGTTCCATTATTTTAAAGGCTCTTATTGGTTTCATACCCCAGTTCATTAGATTAACCATAATATCATCACGGCATCCTATAACGTCTTTAAAGGGAACGATGTTATTTTTAATAAGTTCACTAGCATTACCAGCCCAAACATCAGTACCATGTGATAATCCTGATATTTTAACTAGTTCAGCGAATGTTGATGGTTTAGTTTCAACTAACATATTTATAACAAATCTTGTACCAAGTTCAGGTAATCCTAATGTTCCTGTTGGACAAAGTATATCTTCTTCAGTAACGCCTAAAGCTTCTGGACTTGAAAGAATTGAGAATATCTTTTTATCATCCATAGGTAGAGTTGTAATATCAATACCAGATAAGTCTTGTAACATTCTAAGAACTGTTGGATCATCGTGACCTAGTATATCTAGTTTTAAAACGTCTTGGTCAATGGCATGATAATCAAAGTGCGTAGTTCTCCAAAGAGAAGTATTATCATCAGCTGGATACTGGAATGGTGTAAAATCAAAGACATCCATATATCCTGGTATAACAACGATACCTCCTGGGTGTTGACCTGTTGTTCTTTTAACTCCAGTACAACCCTTTGCAAGACGTTCTATTTCTGTACTTCTTTTTCCTTCAATTCCATGTTCTTCAAGATATCCTTTAACAAATCCATAAGCTGTTTTTTCAGCGACTGTACCAATTGTTCCTGCTCTATAAACATTATCAACTCCGAATAGGACTTTTGTATATTCATGAGCTTTCCATTGATATTCTCCAGAGAAGTTAAGATCAATATCTGGAACTTTATCAGCATTAAAACCAAGGAAAGTTGCAAATGGCATATCTTGTCCTTCTTTACCTAATGGCTTTCCACATTTAGGGCAAGTTTTATCTGGTAGGTCATAACCTGATGGATAGTCTTTTCCATAAGGGATTCCTTCTTCATTAATAAATTCTGAGTATTTACAATCTTTATTACGACATAGATAATGAGCAGGTAGTGGATTAACTTCTGTTATTCCCATCATAGTAGCGACAAAGCTTGATCCTACAGAACCACGAGAACCTACAATATAACCATCATCATTAGAGTGTTTAACTAACTTTTGAGCGATTAAGTAGATAACATCAAAGCCTCCACCTATTACACCACCTAAATTCTTTTTAAGAGTTTTTTCTAATTCCTCATCTGTTATATCAGAATCTATTGTTTTAAGATTTTCTTTTATTACTCTTTTAACTTCATCAAATCCTTTTAAAAGAGTATCATGTAAAGTGGCATATAACTTTTTAGTAAATTCATCAGCAGTTAGATTAGGTTCTTCTCTTTTTAACTTAGCTTCTATTGCCTTAAAAATACCATCACCATATAACTCTGTACTAATTCGCTCTTCTATATTATATGGAAGTGGATTACCATACATATCACTTGCTTTCGTAAAGACTAAATCAGTAACTGTTTCTACACTTTTATCGATTTTAGGTGAAAATGGAATCCCACCAGTTTCAATAATAACTTCTATAATCTCTGCCATATCAGCGATTTTATTTGGATTATCTATAACTATTAACTTTCTAGTAGCATCATCTAAGAACGAGAAATCTTCTAACATTTCTGTTGTTGTTCTAAAGTGGTTAGATGGAATATTTTTAATACCCCCTCTTGCTAGAGGATGACGTCCTCCTCCTGGTACTTTTTGATTGACAATAATTTCTCTATAAATCTTATCTTCGCGACTTATGTGATGAACATCTCCTGTTGCTACTATCAGTTTACCAGCTTCTATTGTTGTATCAATTATCTTTTTAATATTACTAATTACTTCACCAAGATTAGCAAAGTCTCCAGTTTCAACTAAATGAGAATAACATTCTGGTGGCTGTACTTCTACGTAATCATAAAATCTAATAATATTAGATAATTCTTCTTCACTTTTACTAGATGCTTGTTTAAATACTTCACTTTCATAACAACCACTACCGATAAGAAGTCCTTCTCTATATTTGTTAATAATACTTCTTGGTATTCTTGGTGTTTTATATAGATAAGTAGTATTAGCATAACTAACTATTTTAAATAGATTCTTTAGTCCTTTTTTATTTAAAGCAAGGATGTTGATATGATTAGTATTACCATATTTATACATTTCACTAGAATCTACTATATTAGATAATTGTTCCATAGTCTCAATATTACGACTATCTAATTTCTCTAACATTTTATAAAGTACTAAAGCAGTACCTTCAGCATCGTAATCTCCTCTATGATGGCTCTCTTCATCCCATGGAACATTATATCTTTTAACTAGAGCAGATAGGCCATGACGTGCATAGTTATTATCTAAGGTTCTTGATAATTCAAGGGTATCAATAACAGGATTTTTAAACTCTCCTAAATTATATTTTTTATAAGCCATCTCTAAAAATGAAACATCAAACTTAGCATTATGGGCAACCATAGGTAGGTCACCAAACCACTCTATAAACCTTTTAACTGCATTTTCTTCATTATCTTTATCTTCTAACATTAAATCTGTTATATTTGTTATATCTGTAATTTTAGCAGGTAGAGGACGTCCAGGATTAATTA
>CALVVC010000085.1 GCA_944363755.1 uncultured Bacilli bacterium | reverse complement strand
ATGAATGTAAAAATGGAACAAAGACTATTAATCAAGTGGCTAAAAGACATATCAATAGATTTCCAGAGAGATTTATGTTTAGATTAACTTTAGAAGAAGCAAAGATATTTTCAAGGTCCCAACTTGGGACCTTGAAAGGTAAAGGTCATAATATTAAATATTTGCCATATGCTTTTACAGAACAAGGTGTTGCCATGCTTGCAACTATACTTAGAACACCTGTTGCCAAAGAGGTAAGTATCAGAATAATGGATGCTTTTGTAGCAATGAGAAAATATATTTCAAATGATTTAATTGAGCATAGTAAAATGTTGATTAATCATAAAATAGATTAGCTTTATTAGAGAATGTCTTTGATAGTTTTAAAGATTTAGGTAAGAAATGTTTTGCAATTACTAAGATAGAAAGTAAAGAACTTTTGAATAGTTTATTAGATAAAGGTAATGTCAATACCTTTTTTCTTTTTGTTTACATATTTTTTGTCAAATAATTTATTTGTCTAATTAAATCATCCTTATTTTATTTACATTTTTTAAGTTTTTGTGTAACATATAATTAAGCAGTGGTAGACTGTGGGGAAAAGTGGGGGATAAATATGTTTATAGGAGAATATCATCATAATATTGATGATAAAAATAGAATTGCTATACCAGTTAAATATCGTGATATCCTTGGTAATAGTTTTGTTATTACTAGAGGTATAGAACATTGTATTTATGTTTATCCAAATGATACTTTTAACCATATTGTTACTAAACTAGAAAGCTTACCGTTTACTAAAAAAGATGCTAGAGCTTTCATGCGTTTCTTTATGTCTGGTGCTACTGCAGTTGAACTTGATAAACAAGGTAGAGTCAATATTCCAAGTCCTCTTGTAAATTATGCTAATCTATCTAAAAAATGTGTAATTGTAGGAACGGGAGATAGATTAGAGATATGGGATGAAGATGCTTTCCGTGAGTTTATCTGTTCTTGTAATGATGAAATGTCCGATATTGCTGAAAATTTATTTGAGGAGAAAATATAATGCATGAGTCTGTATTACTTAATGAAGTTATTGAATCTTTAAATCTAAAAGATAATAGTATTGTCGTTGATATGACTTTAGGCTTTGCTGGACATAGTAGTCAAATATTAAAAAGAATTAAAAATGGGTATCTATTCGCCTTTGACCAAGACGAGGAAGCTCTTGCCTATAGTAAAGATAAACTTTCTACTATTGGTGATAACTTCCAAATAATTGATTCTAACTTTGTCTATTCTAAAGATAAACTAAAATCATTAGGTATAGAGAAAGTAGATGCTATTCTTTACGATCTTGGAGTATCAAGTCCTCAGTTAGATGAAGATTATCGGGGTTTTTCTTATAGATTTGATGCTCCTCTTGATATGAGAATGGATAAAGATAATAAAATCACTGCTAAACTTATAGTTAATACTTATAGTTATGAAGAGTTAAAGAGAATCTTTAAAGATTATGGAGAAAGTAAGTTTGCTGTATCTATAGCAAGAAATATTGTTAAGTATAGAGAAGCTAAAGAAATAAATTCTACTTTAGAACTTGTAGATATTATTAAAAACTCAGTTCCTTATAAAGAAAGAATTAAAAAACATCCTGCTAAACAAATATTTCAAGCTTTAAGAATAGAAGTTAATGATGAGTTAAATGTCTTAAAGAAATCTCTTGATGATAGTCTATCAATGTTAAATGTTGGTGGAAGAATTGCTGTTATAACATTTCATTCTCTAGAAGATAAAATAGTTAAGAGAAAATTTAAGGAAATGTGTGAGATAGATCCTTTATCTAAGGGATTACCTAATGTACCTAAAGATAAATTAAAAGACTTTAAATTAATTACTAAAAAAGGAATAAAAGCAAGTTGTGAAGAATTAGAACGTAATAATAGAGCACATTCTGCTACACTTAGAGTAATAGAGAAAATAAAATAAAAGATTGGAGGGATACTTATGGCTAAGAGAAAAGTAGTAAAAAGAGTTAAAATGAGTAAGTTTGAGCGTCTTATCTATACCTTTGCTTTGGTATTAGCTGTTAGTGCTCCTTTAACAATAGTTTTCTCTAAAGCAACATTATCTAAAATTAATTTTGAAGTTGAAAAGACTAAAAAAGAAATAAGTGAACAATCTAAAACAAATGAGAGTTTATCTATGAAGATAAATGAATTAGCATCTTTAGATAAAATAGAAGAAGTTGCCAAAGAACAGGGATTAAGTTATAATAATAATAACATTAAGAATATCAATGAATAATAGGAAGTGGTAGACTTGAAAAGAAAAAAGAGAAGGAAGAATAATATAAAATATAGTAAACTTTTAATAATTGCTTCTCTTTTTTTGTTTGCTTTAATGATTGTAAGAGTAACGCAGTTAGCTTTATCTGAAGAAATAGATGATACAAATTTACAAGCTTTGGCTAAAAGACGTACTACAAAAACAGATATTATTAAAGCAGAACGTGGTAATATATATAGTAGTGATGAAGAAGTTTTGGCACAGAATGTATCTTCTTATAAATTAATCGCTTATTTATCACCTTCTAGAACTACAGATGAAGATGATCCACAGCACGTTGTAGATAAAGAAATGACTGCTGAAAAGCTTTCTTCTGTTTTAGGATGTGGTAAAGATGAGATTCTTAAATATTTAAATAAAGAAGGAGTCTATCAGACTGAATTTGGAACAATTGGTAAGGGATTAACAGAAATTACTAAGAGTAAGATAGAAGAGTTAAAATTACCAGGAATAGATTTTATAGAAAGCTTTAAAAGATATTATCCTAAAGGAGACTTTGCTTCTTATATTTTAGGCTATGCTAAAGAAGAAATTACTACTTTAGATGATGGTAGTGAAGAGACTAATATGACAGGAGAGATGGGTATAGAAAAGTATTATGATAGTACTTTAAAAGGAGAAGATGGATATACTACATATCAAAAAGATTTGCGGGGATTTAAAATAGCAGGTACTAGTGAAATAAGTAAAGAAGCAAGTGATGGTAAAGATATTTATTTAACTATTAATAGTAGTATACAGTTTTTTGTAGAACAAGCTTTAAGCGAAGCGGAAGCTAATTATAATTATGAATGGTTTACAATTATGATAGCAGATGCTAAGAGTGGAGCGATACTTGCATCTAGTACTTCTCCATCATTTGATCCTAATAAAAGGGATATTACAAATTATTTAGATATGAATGTTTCTAGTCCTTATGAGCCTGGGTCTACTATGAAAATATTTACTTATATGGCTGCTATGGAACAAGGTGTTTATAATGGTAATGAAACATATCATTCTGGTACTTATGTTACAACTGATGGCACAGAAATAGGTGATTGGAATAGAGCTGGTTGGGGAGATATAACTTTTGATCGTGGTTTTGCTCTTTCAAGTAATGTTGGGGTTATCAATTTAATAGATAGACATTTGTCTGCTGATATACTTAGAAGTTATTTTAAAAAATTAGGTTTTAGTAAAAAAACAGGTATTGAACTTCCAAATGAAGCGACAGGTAGTGTTTCATTTAAATATGAAACAGAGATATTTAATGCAGGATTTGGTCAAGGTATTACAACAACTCCTATTCAAAATATAAAGGCTTTAACTTCTCTTACAAATGGGGGAGTTATGTTAAAACCATATTTAGTTAAAAAGATAGTGGATTCTGATACAGGAGAAGTAGTTTATGAAGGTAAAAGAGAAGAAGTAGATACAGTGGCAAGTGAGACTACTGTTAATAAAATTAGAGAGTTGATGTGGAATACTGTTAATACTCCAGGTATGACTGGAGCAGGATATAGATTAGATGGTTATAACTTAATAGGTAAAACAGGAACTGCTCAAATAGCTGATGAAAATGGAGGAGGGTATCTAACTGGAGAAGATGATATTATCTCATCTTTTGCAGGTATCTATCCTAATGATGATCCTAAAGTAATTATTTATGCTTCTGTTAAAAGACCTGGTGGCGGTAATCAAAAAGTAATATGGCAAGCGATTAAAGATATAGTTGTTAATATAAGTAAATACTATGGAACAGATCCTGATACTACTAATGAAGAAAAAATAGTTGAATATGATTTGACTTCATATAAAAACAAAGATGTAACACTTTCAAAAGTAGAACTTGAAAATATAGGTATGAGTGTTACAGTAATTGGAAATGGTAATAAAGTAGTTAAACAGTATCCTTCTTTTGGAGATAAATTAACAAAGGGTAGTAAAGTATTCCTTATTACTAATGATAGTAATTTAACTGTTCCTAATCTTAGTGGTTTATCTAGTAAACAAGCAGAAGATTTATTAAAAATGCTTGGTATTAGTGTTAAACTTGAAGGTAATGGTTATGTAGTAAGTCAAAGTATAGGAGTAGGTACACCTATAACAGATAATATGGAGATTACTTTAGTCTTAAGTCCAAAATTTTAAAAGTGCTAATTATAGTGCTTTTTTTGTTAATTTTATAAATATCTTGACTGATACTATCTATTATGATACATTATAGATATAAGAGGCGATGTATAAAAAGATGGGGAAATATCATATAAGTTTTCTATTCCAAAAGTATGTGAGTATACTGGACTTTCTAAAAAGCAAAGTAACTATTCAGACTATAACACACAAAAGTAAAGAGTAATTATCCGAAAATTGCTCTTTTTAGTTTGCAAATAA
>CALVVC010000084.1 GCA_944363755.1 uncultured Bacilli bacterium | reverse complement strand
TTTATCTTCTAACATTAAATCTGTTATATTTGTTATATCTGTAATTTTAGCAGGTAGAGGACGTCCAGGATTAATTAATTCATCATAACGTTCTAATATTTCTCCACCTTTCATCTTAACGGCACCGATTTCAATAATAGAATCTGCACCACCGGCATTAAAACCTGTTGTTTCAAAGTCAAAAACTACATAAGTTTGATCTAATAAATTCCCATCATTAGGTCTAATAACGATATCTACATTATCATCTACCATAACAAGTTCTGTACCATATAAAGCTTTAAACTTATCTTTTTCCTCTTTTCCCTTATTATAGTCTCTTACTAAATTATAGACATGAGGAAAAGCTTGGCAACCATTATGATCAGTTATAGCGATAGCCTTATGTCCCCAAGCAAGCGCTTGTTTTACTAATTTTACTTCATCTGCTACACCATCCATGGCACTCATCATAGTATGGGTATGTAATTCTATTCTTTTCTCTATCGCATCATCAGTAATTTTTTCTTCCTCATGCTCTACTGGCATAATATCTCTAGCATTTAAAACAAGTTCATCTTTAGAAAAATTATCTATTTTGGTATAACCTCTAATCTTAAGCCATGTTCCTACTTTTAAGGCTTTACAAAGTCTAGTATATTCTTCATCTTCATTACAAAACACTTTACAAGCGACACTATCAGTTTCATCCGTTATTTTCAATGTTATAATCTTAAAATTACTTTTATTTGATTCAAAATATTCAGCACCAAAGATATAACCTTCTACAGTTACATCATTATCTTCTCCTAATAAAAGACTCATCTTAATAGGCTCACTATCAATAATTTTACCTAATATACATCCCTCATCAGTACTTTTTCTTCTTCTAGGAGTTCCATTATTACTATAATGTTTAGGCTCTTCTTTAATTACATCTTTTTTTATTGGCTCAGGAATAGAAATATTAGAAAGTTCATTACTTATTTCTTCTTCTAATTTTTTATCTTCTCTTGAAATAACAGGTATATAATCAGTAAATCCTATATTATGATAAAAGTTATTTATATCATTACTTATTTCTTTTAGTCTATCTTCTTCTTTTTTATTATAAGCGATAAGTCTTAGTGTATCATTTTCATAAACTAGTGAATCTTTATAAATATCTATTAATTTTATTTTACCTTTTTCTTTTAATATATCTAAAAAATAAGGATAATAATCTAAAAGAATATTATTATCAGGATTCCTAACGGTAAAGTTATAAGTTAAATCAGGAGATAATAAAGATTTATTTTCTATCAAATTAGTTAATATGTTTTTAGGTAGATATCTATCTATAGTTATTTTTACTAAGAAATGATTATTTTTTTTATTAATTAATATTTTATCTAAAGTAGATGTTTTAAAAAAGTCAAAGTACTCATCTTTTAGATTAATCTTTCTTAAAAATAAATTTAATTTACTGTCCATACTAATCACTGTCCTATATAATTTCTAATTCTTTAATCTTTAAGATATGTTTTTGATTCTTAATACAAAAGTTAATAAAAGTCTTTAAATCAACTGTTGCAAGTCCTCTTTCATAAGTGTATTTATCTAGTTCAAAGATAATCTTATCTTGCATCATTCTATTTAATATTTCTTCTTTAGAATAACCTAAATACATAAGAAAGTAAGGATATAGTTGTCTTTTTAAATATTTTAGAGAATTATCTCCCCTTAAGTAAACACTTTTATTTAACATTCTTGAAGTTAATTCATTATCAATAGCAAGTTCAATAATAGCATCTACTATATCTTTATATTCTGTATTGTAGTTAGCAAGTTCTTTTCTTACGATATGTTCAATGATATTAATAATGGCAAGAGTATAGTTATCACTATCGTTTCTATTACCCCAAGTAATAGTATTTACTTTTTTACTTTTAGGTATAGTCATTCCTATAATGTCTAGTTTTTTATCAATAACTAAAACATGATATAATTTAATATCAAATCTAAGTATTTCTTTTAAGTTTTTATTTAAGTCTTTTTTTATTTTATCCCAAGTATGTAATAAATCTAAACGATATTTTTCTGTTTCTTCTCTTATTTCTTTATATATATCACTATATCTAACCATATCAAAAATAGTATCATCACTTGGTATATAGTTTTTAGGATCTTTTAAAATATGTTCTTCTTCTTTATATAACTGATTGTAACTATGACGATAGTTTTTCCACAATTTCTGTTTAAATGCTTGTATTTCAGAAGAAATAGAAGCATTAAAAAGTAAATTCCAAATTAAAACATAATCATTTAAGACAAAGTTTAAATTCATTTTCTATTCCCCCTTATCGATATTGTTATTTACACCTAAATTTTATCATAAAAATCGTCACAATAAAAGAGAATAGAAAATAAATATTATTATTTTCTATTTCTCTATTAATATCTTTTGCTCTTCTGTTGGATATAATCTATATTTATAAGCTTTATATATTTTCATAAAACGAATCCTCCTTAAGTAACTTAAGTGTACCTTATAAAAAATATGTTTGTCAATACATTTTTTCGACTTTTTCGTATAAGTTTCCTATTGTATAAAGAAATCACCTCTATATAGAGATGATAACATATTTTTATAATTATTTAATATTAGATATACATTTTTTAATGTTTTTAATATACAATTTTTAAGAGTTTTGATATACATTTTTTAAAAATTAGTAATTACATAATATACTCCAAATCCAACAGCAAGGATTAAAATTAATGAAAATAAGAATTTTAAGAAACCAATAAATTTTGATGGTTTAACTTCTTCTTCATCATCACTTTCAAAGTCTTCTTCACTTAAATCAAGACTTTTAGTATAGAATGATTTATCTATTTCATCTTTTAATGACATAGTCTTCTCTTTGACTTTATCTAACTTTTTAGTATCATCTTCTATCTTTTTATCTTCTATTTTAGTAGCGATAGGCTTTACTACTTCTTCATTAACGTTAGTAGCCATTAAATCACTAAGTAAGCTATTATCGTTAGATTCTTTCTTATCTATTTCTTCTCTTAATTCTTTAGATGTAATAGTATGGATTAACTCTTCAAGTTCTTCTTCATTTTCAATAGGTTTATGTCTTAGTTTTGTCTCTTCTTTAAACTTTTCTAAATCCTCTTCACTGCTTTCTAGAATATTATATTTCTCATTATGTAATTTTCTTTTCTTTTCTAAAGCATCTTGTTCTCTTAGTTCCTTTGCTTCTTCTAAGACTTTATTAATATCATAGGTTTTATGTTCTTTATTATAAAGAAAATTAAATTCATCTAGTTCTTTTCTTTCTTTAGGTTTCTCTTCTATATTAATATCATAATCTTTTAAACTATGATAGCCTTCTCTAGTACGATAATTCTTTTTCGCTGCATTTAACTCTACTGCTTCTATTTTAGATACATCTGTTAGAGTAGTATATTTTTCTAATCTTCCTAAATCATTATATAAATCTTGATTTTTTTCAGTTCTACTTCTAATAGTACTTCTATTAGAACTATCATACCGTTCCATTCTTCCCATGACATCACCTACTTTACTATATATTACAATGATATCATACTATTAAAAAATTTTAAAGTAGGCAAAATTATAAAAATAAGATATAATTTAAGTGAGGTGATAGAAATGAAAGTAAAAGTCAATAAAGATGCTTGCATTGGTTGTGGAGCTTGTGCTGCGATATGTGATGAAGTATTTGAAATTAATGATGAAGGATTAAGTGAAGTTAAAGTAGAAGAAAATAAGGAAAAAGAAGAATTTGTAAGTGTTAAAGAAGAACTTCAAGATGAAGTAAGAGATGCTGCTGATTCTTGCCCTACTGGTGCAATTGAAGTTGAAGAAGGTCAAGAAGAAAAAGCTGCTTAAGCTTAATAAATGTATTTTTAGAAGAAGAAGCTTTATTTAAGGGCTTCTTTTTTGTATGATTTCAAATAATATATATATATATATATATGCTTAAGTTGCTTATTCTAAAAGTAATAATGCAATTAATTCCTATTTTGGTGTAAACACCAAAATAGGAAAAACCGTTGTACTAACAACCTATTTAACCATTTTTCCGACATCATCAAAATGGTCAGCAGTATTGACTAAAAAGTAACAAAATGAGAAGTTTGGCTTGCCGACGTCGGGAAGCCAATAAACAAGTGAACGACTAAATAGTTTAGAAGCAGAAGAAAACAAATAATGCAATTAATTGCTATTTCGGTGTAAACACCAAAATAGGAAAAGTAAAAAAATTAAAAAGAGAGAACATGTTCTTATCTTTTAGATTTTTGTATACTTCTAAACAAATGTATGCTACACTATATGTATAAATGTTATAGAAAAGTTACTAATATAACTTTTCTATATATAAATAATTATATTAGTCAAAGATAGGAGGTTTGTGTATGACTAAAGAATTAGAAAAATATGAAGAAATGACTTTTGAAGAAATTAGGCATGTTGATAATGATGGTAATGAATATTGGTATGCTAGAGAGCTGCAACAAATACTTGGATACAAAGAATGGAGATATTTTTCTGCTGTTATAGAAAAGGCCCAGGTCGCTTGTTCTCAAAGTAACAATAATATTAATTCCAATTTTGGTGTAAACACCAAAATAGTAAAAACTGGTGTTTCTTCTAAGGCAATTATTGATTATAAATTAAGCAGATATGCTTGCTATTTAATAGTTCAAAATGCTAATCCTAAATATAAAAATGTTGCCTTAGGACAAACTTATTTTGCAGTCCAAACTAGAAAAATGGAACTAACTGAAGAAGAATATAACAAGTTAGGTGA
>CALVVC010000083.1 GCA_944363755.1 uncultured Bacilli bacterium | reverse complement strand
ATAAAGAAAAAAGATCTTTCTTTTTCTAAGGGGTATGCAAAAGAAGCGATGAATATAAGTATTCCATCTACTGCAAGTAGACTTATTGGTTCTTTTGGATACTTTTTAGAGCCTATAATATTAACTAATGCTCTAACTTATGTAGGATATAGTTCTAAACTTATTGTAACAGAATATGGTGTTATTAGTGGTTTTGTTATGCCTCTACTTCTATTACCATCTTTCTTTACAATGGCGATAAGTCAAGCCTTACTACCAGTTATATCAAAAGCGACTAGTAATAAGCATTATGACTATGCTAAAAAGAAATTAAAACAAGCGATTGGAATATCTCTTTTAATAGGAGTCCCTGCTTCCCTTGCCCTTGCTATATTCCCAGAGTTTTTCTTAGGATTAATTTATAATACTCATGAAGGAGTCGCTTATATGAGATTTCTTGCCCCTATTTGTATTTTACAGTATATCCAAGCACCACTCTCTGCTTGTTTAGATGCCATGGGATTAACTAAGTTAGGACTTAAGGCAACTATTATAGGTACTTTAATTAGAACAATATTCCTACTTATTTTCTCTTTATTAAAAATAGGAATGTGGGGACTTATCTTATCAACAAGCTTAAATGTAATATTTACAACCTTCTATAACTTATATCAAGTTAAAGCAAGCCTTAAAAAATAGAGAGTCCTTATAACTCTCTAGGTTTACTAACTTTTCCGTATTTTTTTGAATCATCCTTTTCTACAGTATCTGTGATACTTGTAAGTTCATTCATAATATTTTGCATTTCTTCACTTTTATTTTTATTTCTAAGATAAAAATAAGCATTACCAGCTAAGGTTAAAAGTACTAAACTAGTTGTATATTCTATTGATATATCTTCAAATGAATTAATAATATTAATGGTCCCCGCTCCACAAAAGAAACCCCATGCTGCGTTAGAAATTCTAAGATTGTTAACTTTAGATTTTAGTTCAGGTATAACTGTTGTTTTAGTTTTAGAATCGTTCATCATATAATTTAAATTTTCTTCACTTTTCACAATACTTCCTCCTTTGTACTGCATATTATAACATAAAAGGTACTTTTTGTAAATATCAAGCAAAGTTCACTTCGCAAAATCGAAAAAAATTGCTTTTTGCGAAGTGAAAGCTTATAATAAATATAGAGGTGAAATTAAAATGAGACTTATTAAAAGAGAATATTTAACTAAACTTATTGATGTTATGAATACTCCAGATATAAAAGTTATTACTGGTGTCAGACGTTCTGGTAAATCAAAACTACTAGAGATGTTTAAAGAATATATAGTTAAAAATGTTGATAATAATAATATCATACATATTAATTTTAGTTTTCCTGAAAATGAATACTTAAAAGAATATCATGAGCTATATAGCTATATAGAATCAAAATATATCGAAGGTAAAAAGAACTTTATTTTAATAGATGAAGTGCAAATGTGTGAAGGTTTTGAAAATGCTATAAATGGATTACATGCTAAAGAAAAATATGATATTTATATAACTGGTTCTAATGCTTTTCTTTTATCAAGTGATTTAGCAACTCTTTTTACAGGAAGAACATTTGAAATAGAGGTTTTCCCCTTCTCTTATAAAGAGTTTTTAGAGTATTATGAACTTGATAATACTAGTGATTCTTTTGATAAATATGTTTTAGAAGGAGGACTATCAGGTTCTTACTTATATAAAAACATGGAAGATAAATACACATATATCGATAATGTTTATAAAACTTTAATTGTTAGAGATATTGTAGAAAGAAATAAGATTAAAAATCTACCTTTAATGGATTCTATTAGTGACTTTTTAATGGATAATATTTCTAATTTAACTACTTATAGGACTATTGCTAATACTCTTAATTCAAACAAAATAGAAGCTAACGATAAAACAGTTGGACTATATGTTAAATATTTATGTGAAGCTTTTGCATTTTATAAAATCAGAAGATTTGACATCCAAGGAAAAAAATATTTGGCTTCTCAAGATAAATATTATTTATCTGACCATTCTTTCAAATATGCAAAACTTGGTACTAAGAATATGAATTACGGAAGAATCTATGAAAATATAGTTGCAATAGAATTATTAAGACGTGGGTATGAAGTATATGTTGGAGTTTTATATAATAAGGAAATAGATTTCGTTGCAACTAAAAGAGATGAGAAAATATACATTCAAGTTTCTGATAATATAGAAGATACTAAAACATTCGAAAGAGAAACATCATCATTACTTAATATAAAAGATGCTTATCCTAAAATCTTAATAGCAAGAACTAAGCATGAAACTTACCAATATGAAGGAATACAAATCATTGATATTGCAAATTGGTTATATAATAAAGAAGTAGCTTAATACCTACTTCTTTAAATTTTTCTTATTTTATAATCTAGTACTTTGCATTTATTATCTATTAAAAACTTGCCTTCAAATAATTCGTCTTTAAATAGATATGGGGCAAATTTTTTATTTTGGTCAAATTGTTTTAACTTTTCTAAATCTTCAAATTTAATCCACTCTAAAGTACCTTCATCAGAATTATCCCTTAAATTACCTTTAAATTCTTCTGCAGTATATACAAATATAATTCCTTCTGTTTCATCCTTCCAATATGACATTCCCTGTAATCTAGGATTAATTAAAGTCAATCCTGTTTCTTCATAAAATTCTCTAATAATACAATCTAATGGACTTTCACCACTTTCAAATTTACCACCTGGTGGTGCATAAACATGACCCCATTTTTTAGTAAATTTAATCATCAAAACTTTATTATCTTTTTTTAAATAACATACGGTTGTATTAAGATGAGCAATTCGTTTTTTTGATTGTTCTACTTCGTTCATAATGAATATTTCTTCCTTTCTACATAAAAATATAACATATTTTGCATAAAAGCACAAATCTTTAATATACTAATATTGACAGTCATTATTAAAAATGATATGATTGTTATATAAGAACTCTGTTCTATCCGAAGCTTCACGTTTAGTACGTTGAAAGGTTTATGTAGGAAGAATGGAGTTTTTATTTTTTCTTTTTTGTTAAGGATGAATCAAATATACTATTTTTAGACTTAAAACACCAATGTCTATATGGGTCTTTCCAATTGTTTGTGAAATCACCCCTACTACTAGTTGATACACCGATATTAAAATTTGGATAAATTGTTTTTATATTTCTCAATATATTTTTATATAGTTTTTCTTTTGCAATAGTTCTTTTACCTCGTTTATTACTGCCTGGTATTTTTTCTTTGTCCATATTATTCAATTTAAAGTTCATAGCACCAAGTATAATGTCCATACATTGTAGTATAACATGATTTTTAGAATCTACTTCTGCTATATCTTCATTATATATATGAACATTATTAATGCAAAAGAAGTCATTCAGGGCATAAATATAACCTTTGAACTCTTTATTTTTCTTTTTTACATCTGGTAATTTATCAAAATATAATTTTAATACTACTTGATGTTTGTCTTTTGGATTACAGTAATCTATACCAAAAGCATGTTTAATAAATTGATAGTATAAAAGAAAATATTCTTTTTCTTCGTGTTCTCTAGTTAAATTCTGAGGAACTTGAGCATTTTGTCTAAACATTATTCTAATTTTTATCTTATTAGATTTAATAAATTCAAAAAAATAATCAATTAGTTTTAAGTATTTATCTAAATATTGTGCTGTTACCTTTGTCCATTTAACTTCTTGAAATAATCCAAGTTCTTTTTTCTTAGCATTTAATTTATTACTTATTTTTTCTAATTCATTATAATTTATTAATGCACCACCATAGAAATTACTAAAGTATTTACCTTTTCTATGTGATTCATCTGCATATATTAAATATTGTTTCTTCATTGTTTCATCACCATTAAATAATATTCTAACACAACATTTCCTATTATCAAACAAAATTTTAATATTTTTATTCTATTCTTTTTATTTTATCAATCTTCTCTAACTCTTTACTCTCTTTATGATTAGCATAAATAAATCTTGCCATTAAGACTCCATAAATTAAACTTGTCGCAAAAAATTCTTCTTTATTATTAAGAGAAATATTATTCTTTACTATACTTTTAATTTTTTTCATTTCTTCACCTTTTACTTATGCTATAATATATGCCAAAGAGGTGGTAGTTTTGCAGAAAGTAAAAATTCTAATCGTAGATGATGAGAAGAATATTAGGGAGGTTATTAAAGAATACTCTATTTTAGAAGGTTATGAAGTTAAGGAAGCAGATTCTGGTGTTAAAGCTTTAGAACTATTAAATAGTGAAAAGTTTGATCTAATGATTTTAGATATTATGATGCCTATTATGGATGGGTTTACTCTACTTAATAGTATTCCTAAAGAAAAAAGAATACCTACTATAATATTATCAGCTAGGGACGATGAAATTGATAAATTAGAAGGCTTTGATAGAGGTATAGATGATTACTTATGTAAACCTTTCTCTCCTCGTGAGTTAATGGCTAGAGTAAAAGCTATATTAAAGAGAACTAAAGGAAATGTTGATAGTTATTCTTATGATAAGTTGGTTGTTAATTTCTTAGAACATACTGTTAAAATAGATGATAAAGAGATTAATGTTACTCCTAAAGAGTTTCTTATATTAAAGTACTTTATTCATAATAAAAGAATAGCTATTTCAAGAGAACAACTTTTAAATAAAATATGGGGTTATGACTTTTATGGAGATGATAGAACTGTTGATACTCATATAAAGATGCTTAGAAATAATTTAGGTAGATATAGAGATTTAATTGTTACAGTTAGAGGTATAGGATATAAATTTGATGATGAAAAATAATCTTGCTACTAAAATTTTTAAGTACTTAGCAATATTTT
>CALVVC010000082.1 GCA_944363755.1 uncultured Bacilli bacterium | reverse complement strand
ACAATAGAAAATGCTCGTAGGTTTGCTTTTTCTAAAATACATGTCTTCCCATATTCAGATAGAAAAGGTACTGTTGCAAGTACTATGGATGGACATATAGATGGTAATATTAAGAAGGAAAGAGCAAGAAGGCTTCTTGAAGTTTCTCATGAATTAGAAAGAGAATATGCTAATAAGTTTATTGGTAAGACTTTAGAAGTGCTTTTTGAAGAAGTTAAAGATGGCGTTAGTATAGGACATACTAGTAATTATTTAAAAGTTAAAGTAAAAGGAGATATTCCTTCTAATACTTTTAAAAATGTTAAGATTAAAAGCTATTTATTAGATAGTTTAATAGGAGAAGTAGAAGATACTAAATGAAGAAAATCAGTTGTTCGGAAATTCCGGACAACTGACAATAGGAGAGCTTATGAGTAAAGTAACAGGAAATTTTAAAAAGACAATTTTTAGAAGTAATACTAATAACTACTTAATAGGTTTATTTAAAGTAAAAGAGACTAGTTCTGATTTAGATAAATTTATTAATAAGACTATTACTATTACAGGTTATTTACCTGATTTAAATGAGATAGATACTTATGTATTAGATGGTGATATTACAAATCACTCTAAATATGGAGAACAGTTTGTAGTTAATGGTTTTGAGAGAATTATGCCAAAAGAGACTGATTCTATAGTTAGTGTTTTATCAAGTGATATGTTTAAAGGAATAGGTAAGAAAACTGCAGAAGCGATAGTTGAGATGTTTCATGAAGATACTTTTAATGTCATACTTGAAAATCCTAATAATTTATTATTAGTTAAAGGAGTTTCAGAAAAGCAAGTAAGAGTATTACATGAAGCCTTAAAAAATTATCAAGGTAGTTATGAAATAATCCTTAATCTATCTAAATTAGGTTTTACTACTAAAGATAGTCTTAAAATATATAGTAAATTTAAAGAAAAGAGCTTTGATATTATAAATGATGATATTTATAAAGCTTATTACTATATAGATGATATTTACTTTAAGACGTGTGATTATATATATCAAAAAAATGATTGTGATAAGTTAGATGTTAAAAGAATTAGAGCCGTGTTTATATATATTTTAAGAGAACTTACTAATGTATGTGGCAATACTTACTTTTACTTAGATGAAATTAGGCCTTATTTTATTAGAATAATTGGTACAGATTTAAGTGATGAGTTATTACTTGAAGCAGTAAACAATTTAATTAGTTTAGAGTTAATAGTAGTTAAGGATGATAAAATTTATTTAAAAGAATATTATGATGCGGAAATATTTATTGCAAGACGCTTAAGACTTTTAGCTCATGAAAAGACTGAAACATTTAAAAACTATGATAAAGTGTTAAAAGAAATAGAACTTAAAAATAATATTATTTATAATGAAGAACAAGAAAATGCTATTAGGGAAGCTTTAGTAAGTAAATGTATTATTATAACAGGAGGTCCTGGTACTGGTAAAACTACTATTATTAAAGGAATTATTGACTTATATCAAGCATTAAATAAATATAATACTAAAGAATTAATGGAAAAACTTGTTTTACTTGCTCCTACAGGTAGAGCTAGTAAGAGAATGAGTGAAGTTACAAATCTATCTGCTTCAACTATTCATAGATTTTTGAAATGGAATAAAGATACTAATAAGTTTCAAGTTAATGAGTATAATAAAAGTAATGCTAGTTTTGTTATTATAGATGAAGTTAGTATGTTAGATACCTTATTACTATGTAATTTATTAAAAGGATTATCTACTAATACTAAGATAATCTTTGTAGGAGATGCTAATCAGCTACCAAGTGTTGGGGCAGGTAATGTTTTACATGATATGATTGAAAGTAATGAGATTAAAACTATTAGATTAAAAAATCTTTATCGTCAAGGAAAAGACTCTAATATCATAACACTTGCTCATGATATTAATGAAGGTGTACTTAATAAAGATATTTTTAATAAAGGAGAAGATTTAAAGTTTATAAAATGTCCTGATAATAAAGTGTTAGATACCATAAAACAAGAAGTAAATAAAATTAAAAATACTGATTATCAAGTACTTGCACCAATGTATAAGACTATTAATGGGATAGATAATATCAATAACTCTTTACAGGAGTTGTTAAATCCTAAATCTTCTTTAAAAAAAGAAATATCTATTGGTAATGTAGTTTATAGAGAAAATGATAAAGTAATAGAACTTACTAATATGCCCGATGATAATGTTTTTAATGGTGATATTGGTTATATTAATAAAATAAAACTTAGTCCTAAAAAAGAAATATATATAGATTATGATGATAATACTGTTAAGTATACTCCTAATATTTTTACTAACTTTTCTCATGGCTATGCTATATCTATACATAAAAGTCAAGGTAGTGAATTCAAAACAGTTATTATGCCTATAGTAAAAGGTTACCATAAAATGTTATATAGAAAACTTATTTATACAGGTATTACTAGAAGTAAAGAAAGTCTTATACTAATTGGAGATATTAAAGCTTTGGAGTATGCTATTAATAATACTAATGAACAGAAAAGAAGAACTAGTTTAGATTATTATCTAAAAAATGGTATAATTTAGATTAATTTACCCATAATACTTGTAGGAGGCGTATTATGGATAAGAAAAAAATGATGATAACAGCAGGTGTAATGGCAGGAATTGGCTATGGAATGTATAGGTATTTTAAACATAATCCTGCTAAACTAAATATGATGAAACAAAAAATGAAAAATATTGGTAATGCTGTTAGTAATTTTGAAGATGAGATGATGATGTAAAGTTATCATCTTTTTGATTGTTATAATCTAAATGTTGTGGTTTTATTTATATAAAGGTAAGGTGTTTACGAATGAAGGATGCTTTAAAAAATAATAAAAAAATTATAATACTAGCAGTTGCTATTATTATAATACTTCTTTTAGGTATAGCTTTTGCATATCTTACAACTACTTTATATGGAGAAAAAGAGTATTTAGTAAGAGCAGGTAGTTTAGGTTTAAGATTAGAAGAAGAAAATGAACTAACTTTAGAAAAACAGATACCTTTAGAGGATTCTGAAGGGATGAAACTAAATGGTTTTAATTTTAGCTTAATAAACGAAGGAAAAATTGATTCAGACTTTACTATATATTTAGATGATATAGAGTTAAGTGAAGGAGAAAGTAGAATTCCAGATTCCAGTATAAGATATAGTTTAATAAAAAATGATGAGACACTTACATCTAAAAATATGACAACTATGGGGACTAATCCAAATAGAAAAGTAGACTTTGGTACTATTTCACCTTCTCAAACAATAAATTATACATTAAGAATATGGATTGATTATGATGCAACTACAAAAGAAGCAAGTGGTAAAGTCTTTAAAGGTAAATTAAGAGTGGTAGCAAAACAATCTGTAGATTAAAGATATATGTCACTTGATATATATTTTTTCTATGTTATATATTTTTTCTATTGACTAAAGTTAATGACTTATATAAAATAAGTTTTGGAGTGATAAAAATGAATATAAAAATAACGTCTTTATATTTGGGTGATATTTATAAAAAAACAATTATTAGAAGAGAATTTAAACCAGGTAAGTTTAGTACTGATGTTAAAAGTATTTCATATAAAGAAAATACTTTATTAATTAAAGTAGGAAACGGTTATGTTGATATTGATACCATTAAAGATGAAAAAAGTTTAAAAGAAAAATATAATGAACTTAATGCTTTAGGTGAGTTTCGTAATGGATGTGGTATTTTGAAAGATACAATTCCTTTTGATGATAATGAAGGATTATTATATGTAGATTATGATAGCCTAAAAAGGGTAAATTTAAATAAGTCAGTAATATCTTTTAAAAAGTTAAAGAAATTATCTATAAAATAATAGTAGTGCCTTTTATTTTAAAATCTTTATAAAATTTAAGTTGTCTTACTAATCTAAATAATGCTTCATCTTTTCCTTTCGCTTCTAACATGATATCTATATCAGTATTAAGAGGTTTTAATAACTTTAGAAATTTTATAAAAGAATTATAGTTTATATAAGTACTATGATTTCTTTTTTGTTTAGAGTTTAAAGAATTAGAAAAGTGCATTTTAGGATTTAGGTTGGTGTTTTTCCATGTCTTTATAATTCTAGGTAATAATTTATCTATCCTTTCGTTTTTTAGATGATTACAAATAAAGTGATGATAATCTAAAACCATAGGGATGTTTAATTCTTCTGATAATATTAAAGTATCAGTAACAGTATAAGTTTTATCATCATTTTCTAAGATTATAATACTCTTTAATTCATTAGATAACCTATTAAAATTATCTCTAAATCTATTTAATGCTTCCTCCTTAGTTGATTTAGAACTTCCAATATGTAAGATACATTTACCATTAATACCTAACAACTTAAATACTTCTAAATGGAATTTTAATATCTCTATACTATTAAAAGTAACATTTTCCTTTTCACTAGTTAAAAGACAAAATTCATCAGGATGAGTATCTATTCTAATATTATACTTATCTATAGTTTTCTTTAGTTTATTAAACTCACTCTTAAATACTTCTTTATAATCAATATTAATACTTTGATGAGTAAGTAGAGGAAACATAGTATGGGTCATTCTATAAAACTTAATCTTATTGTCATTATTATACTTTAAGACTTTTTGAAAGTTGTTAAAATTTAATTTGATTCTATTTATTAATATTTCTTTACTAAGAGATTCTTTATGTTTAGAGTATTCTTTAAAAGTTAAAGTGTGAGAATATATATCTAAAAGAGTAACAGGATTACCAACATAGCCTAAATTTATTTGCATAAGATTTCACCATTTATAGTTTTAATAATGACTAAATTAAATTAAAAGTTCCCGTTATTTGTAAAATATAAAATTAAGAGAGAAAGTTCCCGTAAAATAAGGG
>CALVVC010000081.1 GCA_944363755.1 uncultured Bacilli bacterium | reverse complement strand
TTAAAATCATCTTTAACTCTTTCTTTTATTCTATCAATAAATTCCATCAAATCATCTCCATTAACATTTTATCAAAGCAAAAGATTTAAGTCTATAACAAATATAATTTATTACAAAAGAAAAATAGGGCCCCACAGAATCCCATGGCTCCCTTGCAAAAATGATTTAACATTTTTTTCTCGCTGAACATAAAACAAAATAAATTGTTTCTCCTTGTCGTTGCCTTCAAGGATTCCTACTTCATAGATAGAGTATTCCCTATTCTCCATAGGCTTAAATTCCGATAGTCGCTACCGTACATTATGTTTTATATAAAGCTATAATTACAAGTTTCATCTAATTTCATAAAATTAGTTAATAACTTGTAACAATAGTGTATTATATAAGATATATATACGTCAACAAAAAAATTAATTCTCTTTATTTATTTTATGTTCAATACGTTTTACTAACTGCCTACTAGCTTCCACATCATCAACACTACGATTAGTAAATTCTGCTATTTCACTAATGTCAGCATCAGATGAAAGATTATACCTACTTGCATGAATAACCTTACTAATAGTTATCAAAGCTTCATTAATATCCTCTTCATCATGAATTGCATCCCTGACACTATCACCAACAATTTCAATTATCTTCTTAGGTTCTTCTGCTAATTTAACATTATCTTCAACTTCACTAACTACACCAAATGGATACATTTTTTTAACCATCTCTTCAAGCTTTAAAGAAACTGGCATTTTTAATTTTGTCATTAAAGAAAAAGAATAATCACAGTCCAAAGTCACATTAAACCCTGCTAATATAGACATCATAGTTTGTACTTTAACATTAATATCTTTACTACTAAAATCAGGATCTTCTTTATAAAATAGCTTATATATTTCTATTAATGCTTTATCATCATCATTTAAAGTAATTGCTTTAACCTCAGTTAATAATGTATCAATATACTGCATAATATTATCTATTTCTTTAGTAACAGTTGAACGCTTATTAGGAAAAACAATTGTCATATCACTATGACTATAATTTAAACTTATCCCATCTTTAGTATTATACTCAACTGTGACTTCTTTAGTATTATATCCATCAAACTTTTTATAAACCTTTTTAAATGAAAATAAAGGTTGACTCTTATCATATTGAACAAATTCTGAACCATTTTTATCACAAAAATAAACATCAAGTGATACTTCCATATAATCTCTAAATATCGTCCTTAAAATTATTACATTTTCTAACATATCATTGTGCTTATGATTATCTACAAAATCTCTCAACATACGTCTTACTTCATTTTCATTACTATCTTCTCTTAAAGGCACACCTTTATATTTAATTTCTATACTTCCATCATCAAAATTAAGTGTTTCACCAAATTTTACTGTTTCCATAGTTCCTCCTCTATTTCACTACTTATTATATATCACAAACATTCTTTTTACAATTAAATTTTCACTAAAAAATAGGGCTCTATTTACAATAGCCCTACAAAAAGAATAATTATTTAAATATAGAATATACTAACAAATCATTTATCTCACCAGTCACTTTATTTCTATATCTTCTTTTTAACACAGCTTCTTCTTTCATCCCACATTTTAAAGCAGTTTTAATACTAGCAATATTATTACTAGGAATAATCGCTTCTACAACATTGAAATTACATTCATATAAAAGATAATTTATAATAACCTTTAAAGCTTCACTCATATATCCATTATTAAAATATTTAGAACTAATACTATAACCAATTTCAATACATTTATACTTATATGATATATCACCACTAATAATTCCTATTACATTATGATTTTCTTTTAACTCAATACACCACTCATATCCACCTTTTTCATATTTTTTTAACCAGTAGTCAATCATTTTCTTTGTTTCTTCTTTATTTTTATGAGGCTTAAAAGTTAAATACTCATTTGTAATTTCATCTGTTGCCCAATTTTCATAAATTTGATCTAAATCATCAATAGATATTTTTCTAATTATTAATCTCTCAGTTTCAAAATTTTTCATATTACATCACCACATTTCTCTTTTTCTATAATAAACAACAGTTCCTAAAAACAACACTAAACCAACACAAGATATAACTAATCCTTCTTTAAATAAAGGAGAAGTATAAACTATTTTTATATTATGACTACCTTTACTAATATCAAAACCAATAAAACTCTTATTAACAACTTCATAATTAGTCTTTTTACCATCCACATATATTTCAAAACCTTTATCATAAGGAACAGATAGTTTAAAGTAACCATCATCTTTTACATTAATATTACCTTCTATAACATCACCTTTAGTCTTATCTCTATCAATAACAAAAGGAGATATTTCATCATTAATAGATACTAAATCATTATAATCATATAAAGCCATATCAAAGTCAGTTAATCTAAACTTACCTTCACTAAAAGTAATCTCTAAGGTATCACTACCACTTAAAGAATATTCAAAATTATAATTATTATTATGATATTTCCATCCTCTACAACTAAGTTTATTACTAACCCCATTAATAGTAATATAAGAGTCCCCCACACTACATTTATTATTATAAAGCATCTTAAATCTTAAAAGCAAAATATCCTTATCACTAATATTATTTAATTTAATAACTAACTTATTATCTTTAGAAGCTTTAATAGAGTATTCTCCATTATCTTTTTCTATCTTTAAGTTCTTACTTTCTAAAACATCTAACTCAGGCACATAATCTTTAACTTTCTTAACATAACTATCACTATAATCATCATCAACAATAGCATAATTCAAATAAGCATCTAACTTTTCAAAATAAGATAGTATATTATACTCATCTAAACTCATTATCTTACTAGTACTATAGCCTATAGGTAAGACATCTTCATTCCTATAAATACCATCAGCAATTCTTTTATAGCCTAACATATTATTACTACTATTAAGTAAATACTTATTACCCATATAAAAGTTATAAAAAATATTATTATTACCTGTAAGCATACCATAACTTCTATAAATAAATTCATTATTAATTAAATTATTATAGAAATCTTTATAATAAGAGTTAGATAATGATGAATAAATACTACCTGTATAATAATCTATATCATAAATCTTATTAGATTTATCTAACTTAACACTTTGATCACTCATTCTATAAAAACTATTATCCTTATCTAAGACTTGCTTTACTTTATCATTAGTCTCTTCATAATCTAAAGTATCATAAAACTCTTTAGTCACAAAGATATCTGAAAAATTAGTTGGAATAACTAAAACTAATGACATAACTCCAAGATAAATATAAAGAACATATTTATTTTCTAACTTATAACTTATTAATAAAAAGATAATTAAGAGAATCATATCAACACCAAATAATAAGCATAAATATTCATCCTTATAAAAGAAAACAACTAAATTAATAACAACAACTATTAAAGAGATAATAATACTAATCTTTAATTTATTCATATTATTAAAAACATTCTTAAGAAAATAACCAATTAAAAGAATTGCAAGTGGTAAAAGTGGTATAAATGCTTTACCATTTATATACATTTCTCCATTAAATACGTAATCAAAAATGGGAAAGACAAACAAAATACTAAAAATTATACTAATTACTTTAACCTCTTTTTTTCTAGTAATCACTCCATATATTAAAGCAATTATAAAAATTGCACTTAATCCAAGAGAATAAGCTGAATACAAAGTATTAGAAATATCAAAGTTAGGAACAAATAACTCAAGTAAAGAAATACTCTTATTAGTAGCAGTTCTACTACTAAGTAATGTATATGCTGTTGGAAGTAAAAGAAAACAACTAAGTAGTACAGGTATTAACATTATAAAGATAAATTTAAAACCTTCCCTAAAAAAATCTTTAACAGTAATTTTCTCATCTTTTTTATCTTCTATATATCTAAAAATACCATAAAGTAAAACACAAACTAATCCTACAACACTAAAGTAATAACTAGTTAAAATCATTAAGAAAATAGATATAACTAATAAAGATATTTTCTTCTTATCAAAATATTTATCAACTCCAATTAAAGCCATAAGTAAAAAAGGCATATAATCAACAAACATAATATGTCTATGTAAATGAAAGATAAAACATCCTGATGTTAAAAATAATAAAGTACTAACAAAACTAACTTTCAAATCAAATCTTCTTCTTAAAAAATAATACATTAAAATAATACTTATTATTAGACAAATAATCATACTAAACTGTATATAAGTAATCATAGATACAAAAGGTAATAAATAAGAAATTAAAATAATAGGATTAAAAAGTCCATAATAAGAAATATTATAAATATTTTGTCCTCCACCAAGATTAAAAGCAAAGTTAGGGAAAATATCACCTGTATCATAAAATAACTTTCTTAAATAATCAGGAAACATAATATGTTGACTAAGAAAATCTTTTTTTGAGCCAAAAAAATTAGTAAAGTTAACAAGTATTAAAATGATAACTAAACTAATTATAATTAAAGTTAAAATATTAATAATATCATTTTTATATTTATTTAAGCTTTTCATAAGCACTCCTAACTAAAAGTAATATTACTATTAATTGGTACTATTTGTATCATTGTATTCCCATCTGCAACAACTAACTCATTATCGCTATAATAATAATGAGTCTTAGCACTTCTAGAAGCTTTACTCCAAGTAATAGGAATAGCATATCCATTAGCAATGTAATAACCTTCTCCACTACCTACAGTATCTAAATCCTGCCTACCATAACTATCAAGTGTACTATTATTAACTTTCATAATAATTATATTCTTATAATGATACACTTCTCCACTATCTCTATCAGTATGTGGACTATTATTCATATAACGTAAATAATAACTATTAGTAGCATCATAAGTATAACTTCTAACCTCTCTATAAGAATAATTCA
>CALVVC010000080.1 GCA_944363755.1 uncultured Bacilli bacterium | reverse complement strand
TCTTTAATTATGTTAATAGCAATGCTTGCATCAGTAATTAGTGTAATATTCTTTTATGTAATATAAAAAGAAATAGACTGTTAATAAATCTATTTCTTTTTAAATGTTATTATTTCTCCATTATTATTATCATAATCATTGTTATTATTAAATATTACATCTTCTATAAATAATTCTTTTATTAATCTACTTATATTTAAAGTGAATTTTTCTTTTAAGTATTCATTATCTTTCATGTTTATCTCTTCTAATTCTTCTTCAAGTTCAAATACTTCTTCTAAATGATATTTACGAATTATTTTATCTAAAATAGCATAAATATCAAAATAGAATTTACCTTTATATTCTTCCATAAATTTATCTACTTCTTGATAAATTATATTAACTCTTTGTTCATTAATTCTATTAATGTAATTATCCCAGTTATTTTTAACTAAATCTAGGTCTTTAGACAAATTATCTAAAAGATATAAATGTTCCTTTAAATATTCTTTTAAATAATAATCTAAACTACAAATATAGTCTAATAAATATTTCATATTGCCTATTTTATTTAATTTATTTTTATCTTTAATATTTCTATGAATTAATTCTTCAAAGTTTTTATCTTGATAAAATATCTCATATAAAAAGCATGTAGCATAATAATCAAGTATTAAAGGACTATTTTCATACTTAGATAAAACTACTTCAAAACCAAGACCTATTAATTCACTAAATTCATTATCACTATTTTGAATAGCACCTATTTCAACTTTATCTAAGGTATAAAATCCACTTCTATATATTTTATATTTATTAAATTTATCTTTATTTATAGTAGCCATTAAAATAACTATTTCTTTATATTCTAAACTATCCTTATCTAAAATATCTAATAAGTAATCAGCATCTTCTAAATATACATCAAGATTATCTTTAAAGTTAAGCAATATATACTTAATAACATCATAACTTCTTCTATAAGATATATCTAAATAGTTATAATATGATATATCACGAGATAGTTTTAAAACATCAAAAAGAAAGTTATTATCACTTTCTAATTCTTCTAAATTATCAATATCATTACCTATAATATAGTCATAAATTATATTTTTATTATACATAATTACCTATCTTTCTATATATTACTTCTATTTCTTAAATTAATATTATATTATTTTTTTATCATCTTTTTAGATGGTTCTATTAATGTATTATCATATTGCTTAAGAAATTCGTCTCTTTCTTCCTCTGTTTTAAAATAAACAAGGTCACCATTAAAATTTAAAGTATAATATTCATTTACACTTATAATTGTAGTATCATTAGGAATATTCATTATATCGTCCATTGATGTTAAAATAAATTTCCTTGTTAATTTTTTACCAGTTTTGTCAATGTATCCCCATTTTCCATCTTTTTTAACTCTTGCTAGACCTTCGTTGAAACTACTAGCTTTATCAAATTGACATTTAATTACTTCATTACCAGTTTTATCAATAAAACCACATTGATAACCATATTGAAAAGTATCATATGCATCCCATTTTCCAATTGTAGCTAGACCTTCATGAAAGTCAGAAGCATAATCAAATTGGTATCTGATTACTTTTTCCCCTTTTTTATCAATAAAACCATATTTCTTAGTGCCATATGCTTCGCGTTTGCTAACTAAAGCTAGGCTTTCGTTGAAACTACTAGCATTATCAAATTGGCATTTGATTACTTTCTTACCAGTTTTATCAATGCAGCCCCATTTTCTATTTTTATTAACTAAAGCTAGTCCTTCATGAAAGTTATATGCATTATCAAATTGAGATCTAATTACTTTTTTTCCCCTTTTATCAATGTACCCATATAATCTATCTTTTTCAACTATTGCTAGTCCTTCATGAAAGTCAAAAGCATAATCAAATTGACATCTAATTACTTTCTTACCACTATTATCAATGTACCCATATAGTCCATCTTCCATAACTCTTGCTAGTCCTTCATGAAAATCAGAAGCATAATCAAATTGACATTTAATTACTTCATTACCATTTTTATCTATATAACCATATAGTCCATCTTCCATAACTCTTGCTAGTCCTTCATGAAAGTCAAAAGGTCTATCAAATTGGCATTTAATTACTTCATTACCATTTTTATCTATATAACCATATTGATAAGTACCATTTGCTTCATATTTTCCAACTACAGCTAGTCCTTCATGAAAGTCAGAAGCACAGATATAATTCACTTCTTTTTCTGTTTCCAATACCATTATTATACTTTTTTCAAAACTTTTATTATTAGTATTCGATATATCAACTAAATTATTGAAAAAATTATTTTTTTCTTCGTTTGTAACGAAATTAACTTTGTTATTATTTATTTCTAAACAATAATTAAACCCTACTAACTTAGCTTCTTTAAATTTTTCATTAAATTCATTTATTTTAATAGTTAAAATTTCATCACCTATATCTAATTTTAATTCCTCATAACTTTTTATCATTTTTGCTACTCCTACTTAAATAACTTTATTGTATTTACTCTCTTATTATTAGAAAGACAACTTACTTTCTTAATATTTTTCTTTTTATTATAATTTCCTTTAACTTTTTTAGCTTCCATAAACTCCCCTATCTTTCTATATATCCTTCTATTTCTGGTGTTATATTACTTACTAATAAATCATTTGTAGCATACTTTAAAACTATATCATTAAGTCTTTTCTTATCTTTAGCAAGATATAATAATAAAAGTCCAGCAATTCTATTAGCAGTATATTGATTTAATTTATAAACATCTCTTGGATTAATATTATATTTTCTAATAATGTCATTAATAGGTCCATATTTATATATATAATTAACATAACTTCTTGTAATTAGTTCTATATTTTTATCTTTTTTTAAAAATTTAGCATTTTTCCATACTTTCATAGTATTCCCCCTTATAAGTTCTATATTATATCATTTTTGTTTAATATTGGCAAGATTTAACACGTCTTTTTTCTAAAAAACTCTCCATAATAGTAATGTAGCTAAGGAGTGATTAAAATGCATTTTTTTAAAAAAATAAAGCTACAAATAATAATTCCTCTTCTTATACTCTTTATTATACCCATAAATATCTATGCTTATTCCAAATATATTATCCCAGGTGGAGAAACCATTGGTATAGAAGTTAATTCTAAAGGTATTTTAGTAGTTGGCTTTTATGAAGTAGAAAGTAAATATATTGGAAAAGATGCAGGTTTTTTAATTGGTGATACTATTACAAAAATAAATGATACTAAAGTAGAAACCATAAATGAAATGGTAGATGCAGTTAATAGTGAAGCAGAAAAGAATAATCAGTTAGATGTAACTATTATTAGAAATGGTAAGTCTTCTAATTTAACTTTAAATATGATTTGTGATAGTAGTAATGTATGTAAAACAGGACTTTATGTAAAAGATGAAATAACAGGAATTGGTACACTTACTTATATTGATCCTAAAACTACTATATTTGGAGCTTTAGGTCATGAAATAACTGAAAGATCAACTGGTGAAAGATTTGAAATTAAAGATGGTAAAATCTTTAAAGCCACGGTAACTGATAATACGAAAAGTGAAAACGGTTCACCTGGAGAAAAAAATGCTATTTATGATGAATCTATAACTTATGGTAGTATTAATTCAAATAAAGACTCTGGTATTTTTGGAAAATATTCAAGTGAACTCTTAGATACTGAGGCTTTAGAAGTTGGAAGTAAAGATGATATCAAGAAAGGTAAAGCAACTATTAGGACTGTTATTAATGGTAATGAAGTAAAAGAATATGATATTAATATTTTAAATATTAATAAAGATAGTGATATTAAAAATATTCTTTTTGAGATAACAGATGAAGAACTTATTAACGAAACTGGAGGTGTTATCCAAGGTATGAGTGGTTCCCCTATTATTCAAAATAATAAAATAATAGGTGCAGTTACTCATGTTATTGTAAGTGATGCTAAGAAAGGGTATGGTATTTTTATAACAACAATGTTAGAAGAAGGCGATAAGAGCGTTGACTAATAATCAATGCTCTTTTAAAAAAGAAAAAATATTATTAATATCAATATCTTTCTTTTTTATAAACTAAAGAGACACCATGACCAAGGTTAAGTCCAAACGTATTAATACAAGGAATCACCTCATTACCAAATTTATCAATATATCCATATTTCCAATCTGCTCCAACAAAAGCTAAGCCATCATAGAAGTCATGTGCTTTTTCGTAAATACAAGGGATAACTAAATTACCGGTTGTATCAATATATCCCCATTTACCATTTTTACTAACGGCTGCTAAGCCTTCACTAAAGTTTGAAGCACAGTCATAAATATAAGGTATAACTAAATTACCAAATTTATCAATATATCCATAGTAATCATTTTCAACTACTACTGCTAAGCCTTCGCTAAAACCATATGAATAATCCCAATTCCAAGGTATAACTATTTCTCCAGTTGTATTAATGTACCCGCTTTTTCCATTTATACTAGCTAAAGCTAAACCATCATGAAAGTTATATGCTTTCTTATAAATGCAAGGAATAACTAATTTCCCTGTTGTATCAATGTATCCATATTTTTCATCTTTATTTACACATACTAAATCTTCAGTGAAATATGATGCTTCTTTATAAATACAAGGAATAACTAATTTCCCGGTTGTATCTATATATCCATATTTTCCATTTTCTCTAACACGAGCTAAACCATTACTAAAATTATCTGCTTCCTCATAAATACATGATATAACAATTTTCCCAGTTTTATCAATATATCCATATTTTTCATCCTTTTTTACTCGTGATAAATCATCAATGAAATATGATGCTTCTTTATAAATGCAAGGAATAACTAATTTCCCGGTTGTATCTATATATCCATATTTTCCATTTTCTCTAACACGAGCTAAACCATTACT
>CALVVC010000079.1 GCA_944363755.1 uncultured Bacilli bacterium | reverse complement strand
TGTAGTTTGTGAATGTAGTCTTGGATTTCTTTTTCTGTTTTTGGAGAAGATAAACTTACTATTTGAGTAGTATCTTCATAAGATACTGTTACTTTTTTATCAACAATACCTTCTGTAAATAAGGTACTGTATTCTTCTAGAAATGACTTTCTAAAGTTTACTTTTTCAATTACTACTTTTCTGTTTTCATCACAACCTAAATCTATGGTCTCAATATATTTCATACATAGTTCATGTTGTCTTTCCTTAGATAAATTATTCCATATAGATGATTTATCTAATAGATTATCATTTAATTTTACTTGTTTTATCTTATCAATATCTTTATAAATAGATGGACTATCTATACTAATATCATCAATCGTTAGAACATTATTTTTTAAATTATTTTCTAATTCTTGCAGTCTGTTATCAATACTTGTTATTTCTTCTGTAAATTCTTCTAAAGTGATGATGCTTGTTTTATAAGCATCTTTTAATCTATTTCTTTGTCTTTTTAAAGATTCTATTTCTGTAATTGTTTGTTCTTTATGATCTGCTCCAAAGATAATTGGTGCATAGATGCCATGCACCAGGAAATCATATTCTACTAATTCATAGATGATTTCTTTTAGTTGTTTGATAATCTCTCTTTCATTTACATAAGTATGACACTTATGACACCTATAATAAACATAATCGTATTTTTTATTGCCACCTGGACTTCTTCCTGCCATTAGAGTATGGCATTTAGGGCAATATAGTTTTTGTAAGAATAAATAGTAGATTGTTCTTGTATAGTTTCTGGAGTTCTTCCCTTTTTGATTTTGACAATCAACCCATGTTTCTCTACTAATAATTCCTTCTACTACATTTTCGTAAATATGTTCATCCTTTTTACCTTTATGATAAACAAAATCACCACAGTATATTCTATTATTAATGATGTTTTCTACATGGGAATAAAGCCATTTCTTGTTTAGAGCATTTCGCTTATTTAAATCGTTCATAATCTTTTGTAATGACCAACCGGATAAGTATTTATTGAAGATATCTATGACTACGTCTTTGGTTTCTTCATCTGGTACTAGTTTCTTATTTACTCTTTTATAACCAGTTAGATTTTTCATCGGAATATGTCCTTCTTTAATAGCACCAACTAATCCCATTTTGGTTCTCTCACTTGTTCTTTCAATTTCATTTTGACTCACACTCATTAAGAGTCTTGATATCATTTTTCCATTCGCTGTCGTAGTATTTACTTCATCATTAGCACAATCAATATATGCTTCATTTTCTTCTAAAAACTTCATAATGAATTCCCAGTCATAAATACTTCTTGTTACTCTATCTAGTTTTAAAGCAACAATGGTATTTACTTTCTTACTTTTGATATCTTCTAATAATTCATTAAAAGCAGGTCTATCTTTCATGTTTTTAGCACTAATTCCTGCATCTTCATAAAATTTATAAATTTGATAGCCTTTAAATTTACACATGGCTTCGAGTCTTTCTTTTTGTTCACTTAAACTAAATCCTTCCCGAGCTTGATCCTCGGTACTAACTCTTAAATATACCCCAGCAATCTTATTATCTATAATCATTCCTCCTTCACTTGCTTTGGTAAAATTTTTCTATAATACCATTATCTACAGCTCAAATGTCTATTTCAAGAACAAAATTGTCCTTTTTCGTCCATTTTTGAACATTTTCGTACTTTTAATTTTTGGCATTTCTAATTACTTCTTCTAGTTCTTGTAACGATATTTTATTTTTGATGTTATTTTTACTAATATACATAATTTCATTCTCACCAAAGATTAGATATATATCACTACCTATTTCCAACTTATAAGGCTCAATGTAAGCGATATTAGTCTTGGGTATAGTGATAATACTACCTTCCACTAATTTTAGTTTCTGACCGTTAAACTTACCTAGATTATTTATCTTTCTTTGTAATTCTTTACTAATTTCTAACTTCTCTTTAATTACCAAATATTACCAATTCCTTTCCAACAACAAAAAAATCGACTCATAAGAATCGATTTCTATCAATAAGTCTATTCGACTTTTTTCCATTCTGGGGCGGTATAAGGGAATCGAACCCTTGCATACTGGTGCCACAAACCAGCGTGTTAACCACTTCACCAATACCGCCATTTCAAATACATTCTTATTTAATCATAAATCTTACAATTATGCAAGCATTTTTAAAAAATCATGTATAAAAAATAAAATCATGTAAATAATAAAAATAATTAGCACTCGCTATTGACAACTGCCAAAAATAGTGCTATAACATAATTGTAAGGAAAGGAAAGTGATAATATATGTTACCAACAAGATTTTATTTTGATAACGCATTTGATCAATTATTTGGAAATGAAGGAAGTAAGATGATGAACTGTGATATCTATGAAAAAGATAATACATATCATGTAGAGATGGATTTACCTGGCTTTAAGAAAGAAGAAATTAAAGTAGAATGTAACAAAGGAAACTTAGTTATAACTGCTGAAAAATCTGAAAGTGATGAAGAAAAAGATGAAGATAAAAAATATCTACGTCGTGAAAGAACTTATGGTAAATACTCTAGAAGCTTCTATCTAGGAGATATTAAAGAAGATGCTATTGAAGCTAAATTTGATAATGGTACATTAAGTATTTCTATTCCAAAAATTGATGAAAACGAAAATAAAAAACTTATTGATATAAAATAAAGAAGATACTAGTCTTCTTTTTTTATGTCCCAAAAGTAAATAAACAATGTATTTAAAATAATACCTAATATTACTAAATCTATAATAATAAAATTAGTCTTAAAGTAATCATAATTTATCATATACATCATACTACTTGCTCTATAGTCTGTATATAACTTAGTAACAATTATTCCTAAATAAATTGTAAGTGCTAAAGATATTAGATTATAACTAACTAATTCTTTATAAATATCTTTTCTACTAAGTATAGTAAATATATTAATTAAAACAAATAAACTACACATAATAAGAAAAGATATACCAAATACTCCACAATTAAATATAATTTCTAATAGTAAACATATGAATACTATAAATAATACTAAAGAAATTATTCTAAGATAATAAGCAACTTTTTTATACATTAGCAAGTCCTCTATCTAAGCCATCATCAATTTCTTGTTTAAACTCTTCCTTAAATCTAGGAAGTTCTTTTCTTATAACATCAGGATAAACATTCTTAGTATTTTCTATTGCTTTTTCAATATCAAAGATATTTACTTCATGTCTATTATTATAAATAGCATAAGAGAATGCTTGTTGTAATATTGTCAAAGTAACATCAGGATACCTTGAACCTATTTCATATATTCTTCTATACTCACTAGTTAAATCTGTAAGAAAAGCCATTATCTTCTCTTTTACATAAGGATCATACATTAACTTAGCACCTGTCTTCTTTTCTATCTTAGGTAGTGTTCCCATACAAATAGCAATTGTCTGTTCTCTTGTAGGTTCTAACACTTCTACTTTTTGAAAACGTCTTACAAAAGCTTTATCTCTTAATATATATCTTTCATATTCTTCTGTAGTAGTCGCACCTATTACTTTAATATCTCCTCTATCAAGACCTGGTTTAAACATATTAGCAAAATCAAGAGACTCACCTTTACTTCCCATAAGAGTATGTATCTCATCTATAAATAAAATCAAATTAGAATAACTTTTTAACTCATCTAAAAGTATTTGTATTTTACTTTCTCCAGTATCAGGATCTTCTCCAAGTAATGCAGATGTATTTACTTTAATAATTTTATAATCTTTCAAAGCATCAGGAATATTACCTAACTGAATACGATAAGCAAGTCCTTCAACAATAGCCGTTTTACCTACACCAGGTTTACCTGTTAAAATAGCCGATTTATCTGGAGTTAATAATATTAATACTAATTGTTTAATTTCTTCTTCTCTTCCAATCGCAGGATTAGTAATATATTCTTTTTCTGTAAAATTTTCTCCATAACTTTTTAAGATACTAACTTTACTTTTTCTAATTATCTCATCATTCATAATATCCATCCTTTACTACTTAAGTATAACATAAATATTAAATTATTTATACCCTATATCATAGTTACTAGGTCCCATAATACATTTACCATCTAAATCAAACCTAGACCCATGACAAGGGCAATCCCAAGTTTTCTCTACTTCATTAAAAACTAAACTACATTTCAAATGGGGACATCTATTATAAATAATATGCTCTACTCCTTTATCATCTTTATAAATAGCGACTGCTTTACCATCTTTTTTTGTAAAATAAGGATTACCATTATAAAAGGTTTTATTTTTATTTACTTTACTATCTATATAACTATAAATATTACTAAAGATATTTATAGGATAATTAATTAATTTCTCTTTATTAAAACCTCTTTTAGGATTAAATAATTCTTTATATATATTATATTTATTATTAATTAAGTCTTTTATAATTATACTTGCAAGTACTCCATTAGAGTTCCCCCAAGTATTGAAACCCGTAGCAATTATTAAATTATCATCAATAAAACCTATTAAAGGAAGATGATCTAAAGTCATTAAATCATAATTACTCCAAACATAATCATAATTAGTAATTTTAGTATTATCTTCTAAATCATCTAACATCTTCCTACTATTAGATGCAAAAGCAAGATTAGTTGATGATGATACCATTAATAAATAATTATTATAATATCTCATTGATTTTAAAGGTTTCTCTATATTAATAGCATTAAAATCATATTCTTTTTTAACTTTAGAACATACTAAGAAAGATTTCTCTAAATAACACTTTAAAGGCATTAAGTAAGGTAATAAAAAGTAAGGATAATGAAGCGCAAGAACTATTTTTTTAGTCTTAATAATATTTTTTTCTGTATAGCATTTAAAATAGTCTTCACATTTTTCTATTTTAATTATCTTAGTATTTTCATAAACTCTATGATTAATGCTAATAGATTTATTTATTATTTCTTTTATATATTTTAAAGGATGAAAGATATAAGTATCATTAACATAAAAACAAGAGTCTACCTTCATACCATTAGGTAATTTCTTAATATAAGTAGTTTTCTCACCAAAAGATGAAAGTAACTTCTTTTCTTTTTCTATTTTCTTAATATT
>CALVVC010000078.1 GCA_944363755.1 uncultured Bacilli bacterium | reverse complement strand
TTTTCTTTATTTGCCATATTATCGGCCATTATTTTTAACTCTTCTATTAAATTATTATATTTATTTAAGATATTATTATCACTAATATAAATATCTGTATTGGTATATTCTATATAATTAGCATTTATTTCTAAGAATGTTAGTATTTCATCTACTTTATTTAAGAATTCATTTAAATTATTTGATAGAGTCACCATTTCTTCTTTAGTACTCTTAAAGTTTTCTAAATCTTTTTTAGTATACATAAGATTTAGATAAAAATCATAATAATATTCACTATCACTAAGTTTCTCTTTATCTATTAAATTCTTAATAGTATCTTCTTCACATAGTCTACTAATATTTTCTAACTCTTTAGTTACTTTACTTTTAGTATCACTTATAAGAGTATGACTCTTTGTATAATTAGGGCTATCATTTCTTAGACTATTAATAGTTAAGATATTGGTTAATTCTTCATCATTTAATAAACTATTTATTGTTTTAACACTATCTGATAAACTCTTATAATACTTCTTAACAGCTTCTTCTACATAGGCTCTATCCCCTGTTGTTTTAACCTCGATAGGATAATTATCTTTTGATAAATCTTTATTACTGTAGTTAATTATTTCTTGTTTTAAAATATCTTCTTCTTGTAATTCTTTAAAAGCCATAAAGAATATTAAGCCTATGATAATTACAACTACTATTACAATACCGATGATTATCTTTTTAATTAGTTTTTTATTTTTCATAAACTTCTCCTTTAACTTTCTTTTATTTCTATATCTTTTATTTTACCAAAATTAGAATAACTAACAGTAATTGTTGTTGTAGTAATTACATTGTTAATATATGTAGAGTAACTAGTTAAATCATAGGTAATTTTAACTACTTCATCTTCTTCATTAGTCTCTAGAGTTATTTTATTAGGAATATCGGCGATATCAAGATTAGTATTATTAATAATAGAATCTATTGTATTAGTAGTTATCTCATAATTATAAGAAGTAAAACCATTTTCATATTCTGTTTTAGATACTAGATAAGACTTTTTTAAAATTTTTGATATATTCTTATCATCAGTAATATTGTTAAAATGATATAATTCGCTAGTAACTTCATATTTATCAGTTGTTTTTATTAAGTTAATATTATCATAGATAAAATAATTATAAAATGTATTATTACTAGTCATTATTCCTTCTGTTTTATTATTACTTTTATCTCCTGTAAAACTAGTTATAACTCCATTAATATTTTCTTCTCTTATAAAGTGATAATTACCATTTTCTATACCATCTAATTTATATTCAGTATTAACTTTATTATCATTAGAAGTATCAATATCATGATTACTATTATAATTTGTTCTTATTAATGATATTAATATAAAGAAAAAGATAAAGTAAAAGATAAAGAAAAGTATGGCTCTACCTCTTTTATTTTTAGATAAATCTTTAATAAATTTTATATATTTATTTTCTTTCTTTTCTTTTTCTTCTTTCACTTTAATACTACTCCTAACAATTCCTTTTTATCTATTCCATTTAAATAATCTTTTACTAAACATCTTTTCTTACCTTCTATAGCAATATCTGTTAGTATTACTTCTTTATCTTTAGTAACTACTCTAATACCATCTTTTTCAAAGCCAACTATTGTTCCAGGTTTTGTGTTAGCATAATACCTATCACTGATTCTTACATCATATACTTTCATTCTTTTACTGTTTATTGTTGTATAAGCACCTGGAGTTGGATTTAAGGCTCTAACCTTATTATCTACTTCTCTACTAGTCTTAGTAAAGTCAATTTTCTCATCTTCTTTAGTAATGTTATAACCATAAGTTACTTTAGATTCATCTTGTTTAATAGGATTAATATTACCACTAATTATATTAGGTAGAGTTTTAAGTAATAAATCTTTACCCATTTCACTTAATCTATCATGAAGAGATGCTAGGGTATCATCTTTAGTGATAGTAGTTTCAGATTGACTTATTATATCTCCTCTATCCATTAAAACACTCATATACATAATAGTTATACCAGTCTTATTATAACCATCCATAATAGCATGATGAATAGGGGCTCCTCCTCTTAGTTTAGGTAGTAGTGAGGCATGAACATTAATAGATTTGTATTTAGGATAGTCAAGTAATTCTTTAGGTAATATTTGTCCATAAGCACAAGTTACTATCATATCTGGTTCATACTTTAAGATACTATCATATTCATTTCTTATCTTAACTGGTTGTAATACTGGTATATTATATAACGCACTTGCTTTTTTTATAGGAGAAGGTGTTAATATTTGTTTTCTACCTACTAATTTATCCGGTTGAGTTACAACTGCAACAACGTTGTAGTTATCTGCAAGAGCTTTAAAGATAGGAACAGCAAAGTCTGGTGTTCCCATAAATACTATTTTAATACTTTCCATGTTAATATTAACCTCCTAATACATTTATAATTATAGTTAAAGTAAGACCTAATGTTATTAATAGAAGTCCTGTTAGGGCGAAAACACTTGCATTACCGTAACTAAAAGCATATTTATAATTAAATCTTTTCTCTTCTTGATAATCTTCTATAGTCTCATTTGTAATAAGAGCTTTTTCTTTTTTTGCCTCTTGTTTTATAAATTTATTATTTTTTATTTCTCTATAACTAGGCATTGTTATAACAGTTAAATCTAGTGAATTAATATCACTATATCTTCTTATAATAGGATACTTACTATCTGTTATTTTAGATATTAAGATATTTAAATCTACTTTATCTACACTATTAATAATTTCATCAATGTTAGATAAATAATTCTTTGCTAAGTCTTTTCTTTTAATAAAGGCAATGCAAGGTAAGGACTCTGATAAATTAAGAGCTTTCCATCTTTTATCAAAGGCTTTAAGAATAGTTGTTTCTTCTTTAGTAGTCATATTAACGTGTTGGCAAAGAGATGCTAAATTACTTTTACATTTATTATAATCTTTAAGATAAAAGGCATCTTTATTATAGTTTTTAAGATAATTATAATACTTACTAAGAGAAGTAATCTCAGCCATATATTCTGGGCTTCTAAAAGCATAGTAATAAGCCATAGCAGGAGAATCTGTTATATATATCGCTCTACTTTTATCTTTTAAATTTCTTGATATGATATTTTTATAGTTATGATTAGAAAAGATATAATCTATTTTCTTTAAATCATTTAACTCTTTAATATCTATACTTCCATTAAGTCCTTCTTCTTCAGTTTTTTCTTTAAAAATAGAAGGAAAACTATGAAAACAATACCCATTAACAATGTACTTATCATAAATATACTTTAGTATTTCTTTTTTATCTTCTGTTTTAGTAGTAGTTACATTTAATATATTAGAAACTAAATCTATTAATAAAGAGTTACCTTTAATGATTAAATCTTCATGAGTAGTATAATTATTAGTAATAGTATTTAATTTATTTAAAAAATAATTGTTATAAATATTATCATTAATTATAATTTGATATTTAATTACTATATCAATTGTTATTAATAAAGAATATCTATTATAACTATAGCTTTCTCCATTAATAGAAGCATTAGATACTTTATTTTTAGTAGTTTCATTCATTAAGACATTATGAAGGATTGATAGTAAAAGTTCATTTTTAAGTAGTGATTTAAAATTCATAACTATCAACCCTTCTTTCTAGTTTAAATTATATCAAAATAAAAGTACTTTTACAATAAAGTACTTTTATTTTATAATTAATCCGAGTATTTTTTATGTATCAGTTACTAGAATAAGACGAAAGGTACGATTATAATCATTATTCCCATAGCTTTCATAAAAATAAAATATGCCTGTAATAACTCCTTTTATAACTTCTTTATCATCAAAATATCTACCACCACGTACAATCCACGAGTGAATTTCATTAGACATACCACTCCAATCATTATACCAACCACTTGTTTCTGATAAGCCATGTGATAAACATTCTTTTCCATTACATGTTGTTAATATATCTTCGTTTGTATATTTATCGTAATATTTAGATTCTGGCATTATAGAAAAACCACTCCCTGATATTAAATTGTTATAGTTTCCCATTACAAAGTCCCAAGCACCACCTGACATATCATATATTCCATATATTGTTCCTGTAGTTGATGCTCCTGTTCCATTTATATCTATATCATAAGTATAATGACATCCATAATCTGTATTAGCATTACTTGGGCTTCCATAACTACAACCTGTTATAAATGAATCTGATTTATTTTGATATACTTCTTTATTTTTACCACGAAAATTCTCATTTCTTAACTTACCATATTTAGATTGACTTAAGTAACTAACTACTGCCCATTCACTATTTTTCATCATATGTGTATCTATTTTATTAGTAAATCCATATCTATTACTATTATCATTCATTTTTAATGCTACATTAAAAGCATTACTTATATTTATACCTCTCCAACTAGTTACATTAGGCTTTATTAAAGCATCTAAACTAGTAGTATTTCCTCCTCCATAAGTTGCACTTGGATTACTACTACTTGTCTCAAACTTTCCTACCCATATTCCACTTAATTCTTTATCTCCAAAGGTAAAAGCATCTGGGGTATACCAATCATCTTTATTTATACCTTCACTTACTATATATGTAGCATCTCCTTTATCTTTAATAGATGGATCTACAAATCTTACATCTATTTCTCCTGGTAATTCTAAAGTCGGATTACTTTCTAAATAACACCCCTTTTTACCATAATAATTAATTCCATCTTGACTACCTATTGTATAACTATATCTTGGTATCCATACCCACATTGTCTCTATATCATCCATACTTATTTCTGTTCCAACACTTGCATTCTTATAAGTACTTCTTGTACTATTACTTACAGTTACAGCATTAGCCCATTTTAACTCATCATAGTTATACCAATCATTATTAGTATTTATTATATCAGCTTTTACCCAATTATTATTTTTATATGTTACTGGTATCATATTATCATCTAATTCTGGGGCATTTGGTATATCTTGATACTCTTTAAATAAATGTCCATTACTAGGTAGTGTTAAATCATTATAATCTAGTCCTACATTTACTCCTAACTCTATTGTTACACTACTATTAGAATTATTCTCTACTATTATTTTATAGATATTACTACT
>CALVVC010000077.1 GCA_944363755.1 uncultured Bacilli bacterium | reverse complement strand
GAAGAAGTATGAGAAGTCTAGAAAATAGGCTTCTTTTTACTTAAAATAGACTAAAAATCTTGATTTCGTGTAAAAACGGTGTTTAAAAACTCTTGATTTGGTGTAAAAACGAGGTTGAAAAAATCTTGATTTCGTGTATAATGTAATTATGGAGGTAACTTTATGCAAAGAAAAATTTATGATAAGTTAGTTAAATGGAAAGAGGATTCTAATGGAAAAACAGCTCTTCTTATAGATGGAGCAAGACGTGTTGGAAAAAGTTATATAGTAGAAGAGTTTGCTAAAAACAATTATAAAAGTTATATTATGATAGACTTTAATAGAGCACCACTTGAAATTAAAAATTTATTTGATTTATACTTAGATGACTTGGATAATTTATTTTTATATTTATCTAATTACTATAATGTAAAATTATATGAAAGAGAAAGTTTAATTATTTTTGATGAAGTACAACTATATCCAAGAGCAAGGTCTGCAATTAAATATTTAGTCGCTGATGGTAGATATGATTATATTGAAACAGGTTCTTTAGTTTCAATAAATGAAAATGTTAAAGATATTTTAATTCCTTCAGAAGAACAACATTTAAAAATGTATCCTATGGATTTTGAAGAGTTTTTATGGGCTTTAGATAATCATGGATTAATGGAATTAATAGAAAAAAGCTTTAAGGAAAGAAAACCTCTTGGTAATATTTTTCATAGAAAAGCAATGGATTATTTTAGACAATATATGATAGTTGGTGGAATGCCACAAGCAGTTTTAGAGTATGTTAATACTAAAGATTTTAATAAAGTAGATCAGATAAAAAGAAATATTTTAGATTTATATCGTGAAGATATAATTAAACATTCTGGCAAGTATAGTTTAAAAGTAAGAAGTATTTTTGATGAAATACCATCACAACTTCAAAAACATGAAAAGAAGTTTAGAATTACATCTTTAGATAAGGATGCTAAAACAAGGGATTATGAAGATGCTTTTATGTGGTTAGATGACGCTATGATTGTTAATCAAGCATTTAATACAACAGAACCAAGTATAGGACTTTCTCTAAATTTAGATAATAGTTTTTATAAATGCTACATGTCAGATACAGGGGTTTTAATTTCCAAAGCTTTTGATGAAAAAAGTATTGTAGAAGAAGAAATTTATAAAAAAATATTATTTGATAAATTAGAATATAATGGTGGAATGATACTAGAAAATATAGTCGCCCAGATGCTAGTTTCTAATGGGCACAAACTATATTTTTATTCCAATAGTTCTAGAGAAAATAGTAATGATAGAATGGAAATTGATTTTTTAATTTCAAAGTCAAAAATTACTAATAAACATAATATTTCCCCAATTGAAGTTAAATCTGGTAAAAATTATACTTTAGTTTCCTTAAATAAATTTAGAAAAAAATATGCAAATTATCTAGCCACACCTTATATAATTCATACAAGTGATTATAAAGAAGAAGATGACATTGTATATTTACCAGTTTATATGACAATTTTATTATAAAAAGGATGAGAAGTCTAGGAAATAGGCTTCTTTTTATGGTAGAATAAATTAAGAGAAAAACTTAGAATTCTAAATAAAACATTGTAAAAGGAGAGATTAAAATATGAAAAAACAAGAAGCAGAATTAATCGCTATAGATAAATCACGAGTAATAATAGAATATTTAGAACAGATATTAAGTGATGATAACATATCAGGTAATATGATTTTTAGTTCTAATAAAATAGATGGAGAAAAAGAAAAAATGTGTACTGTAGATATCATGTTAAATAATGGTAAAGAAAGACATTTGAATTTAGGTATTCCAAGTATTCATAGTGATGTTTTTACAAGACAGTTTACTAGTGATTTAGTAGATAGATTTGCCAAAGATGATACAATGGGCGTAAGTCAATTTTTTGAAATAAAAAGTATGCCTCCAACTAGTAGAAGAGGAATGGATGCTATAAGTATAAATGAAGAAACAGGAAAGATTAATAATCATCTAAAAATAGATTTCTATTCTATTGGACAAGATTTTTATTCTATTATGGAAGAATATAATGAGAAATTAAAAGAAGCTCAAAAAGAAGCAAAGGTAAGAAAGTAAAATTTATTATAGAAAGGTTAACTTTATGGAAGAGAAGTTTGGAAAACTATATAAAGAATATGATAAACTACAAAAGAAATATGGTGATAAGACATTAGATTCTATCTATAATGGAGGAGAATCTAATAATCCAGATATTCTCTTTGTTTTTATGAATCCAACTGGAAGAAATATCGCTAGTCCTAAAACATGGGAAGGATTAAAAGCTCCTTGGCTTGGAACTAAAAACATCTGGAAGTTATTCACAGCCATTAACCTCTTTGATAAAAATCTATTAGATGAAATAAATAAAAAGAAACCTAAAGACTGGGACTATGACTTTGCAAATAAAGTATATGACGAAGTTAAAAGAAATAATTACTTTATAACGAACTTAGGTAAATGTACACAGATAGATGCAAGACCTCTAAAAGATGAAGTATTAAAAAGTTATCTTGGACTCTTAGAACAAGAAATAGATATAGTTAAACCTAAAATAATAATTACTTTCGGTAATCAAGTTTCATCAATTATCCTAAATAAGAAAATATCAGTAGGAGAGTGTAGAAAACAATACTTTAAAAAAGAAATAGGTTCTAAAACTTATAAAATATTTCCTGTCTATTATCCAGTTGGTAATGGCACATTTAATATAGATAAAGCAATAGAAGACTTAAAATATATAATAGAAAATTATGTTAAGCAATATGTTAACGAATAGTGGAGGTTTTAAAATGATTAAAGTTGGTGAGAAACAAGAAGGATTAAATTATCAAGAAAGAAAATCAAGTTATGGTATATTAACTAATAGTGAAGGACAAATAGCAGTCTCATGCCAAAAAAATTGGGGCCTAATATTTCTAGGTGGAAAAATTGAAAAAGGTGAGACACCCAAACAAACTATAATAAGAGAAACTTTAGAAGAAGTTGGATATGGAGTAGATAATTTAAAATATTATGATAGTGTATCTGCTTATTATGATGTCTATTTTAAAGATGGTAGTATAACACATAGCCATAATCTGGCAGAATTTTATACTGGAATTATAAAAAATAAAATTAAAGAATCTATTGAACCATATACTAGTATTGAATGGTATTATCCAAATGAGTTAAAAGGAAAAATGAAGTTAGAATTTCAAAATTTAATGTTAGATAAATATATTAAAGATACTAATAATGAAAAATAGTATCTTTTTTATTGACAAACATATAATAATTGTATATATTGTATATATACAAAGAGGTGATTGAATGCAGATAATTATCAGTAATAGTAGTGATACTCCAATATACCAACAGATAGTTGATAATATTAAAAGAGAAATACTTAATGGTAACTTAGTAGGAGGAGAGGCCTTACCTTCTATTAGAACTCTTGCTAAAGACTTAAGAATTAGTAATATTACCACCAAAAGAGCTTATGAAGAATTAGAAAAAGATGGTTTTATTGAAGCAGTCGCTACCAAGGGCTACTTTGTTAAAAATAAAAGTGAAAACTATCTAAAAGAAGAAATACTAAAGAAAATAGAAAAAAACTTAGAAGAAGCTTTAACTATCGCTGATACTTATCATATTAGTTATGAGGAAGTTTTAGAAATACTTAAGGCTTTGAAGGAGGAGAATAATGGATAATATAATTAAAGTTAATAATTTAACTAAAACTTATGATAACTTTAAACTAGATAATATTACTCTTGAAATAAAGAAAGGTAGTATCATTGGACTAATAGGAGAAAATGGAGCCGGTAAAACAACTTTAATTAAACTATTATTAGGTTTAATCAAAAAAGATAAGGGAGATATTTTAATCTTTAATAAAACTTTAAATAATAAAGTAAAAGAAGATATTGGTGTAGTTTTAGATGATTCCTTTTTCCCTGAAGTTATTAAAGTAAAAGATATAAATTCCATTATGAAAAATATTTATAAATCTTGGGATGAACAGTTATTTTTTAAATACCTAAAAGACTTTTCTCTAAATGAAAATATGTTAATAAAAAACTTATCTAAAGGTATGAAGAAAAAGTTAGAAATAATTACCGCTTTATCTCATCATCCTAAATTATTAATCTTAGATGAACCAACTAGTGGATTAGACCCTATTGTTAGAAAAGAGATATTAGATATTTTTCTAAGTTTTATTGAAAATGGAGAAAATAGTATCTTGTTTTCATCTCATATAACTAGCGATATTGAATCTATCGCTGATTATATAATCTTTATAGATAATGGTAAATTAGTCTTTGATAAAGAAAAAGATGATATCCTAGATAATTATGGTATTGTTAAATGTAGTGATACTGACTTTAAGAAAATATCTAAAGAAAATATAATATCTTACCTAAAAAATAAATATAACTATGAAGTATTAGTTAATGATAGAAAAAAGGTTAAGAAAAATAACTCTAATATAGTAATTGATAAAGCTACTTTAGAAGATATTATGTTACTAATTGTAAAAGGAGAAAAATAATGAAAGGTTTAATTATTAAAGATTTATGTGTTCTAAAAAATCAAATGAAAACATTACTATTAGTACTAGCATTTTTTGTTATATTTTCAATTATTAATGAAGATGCAACATTTATTCTTTTCTTAGTACCATTTTATATGATAATGATTCTTATAACTACCTTTAACTATGATGAATTTAATAAATGGGATGCCTATTGTAACAGTCTACCTCTTAGTAGAAAAGAAATAGTTAAGTCTAAATATATATTATTTAATGCCACTTCTATTATTGTTTTGATATTAGGCTTACTAGCATCTATCATCATTCCCAACTTTATAGAAAATACTACTTTTGAATCCCTTTTTGCAAGCATAATAGGAGTAGCCTTTGGTATCTGTTTAGTAATATCTTTACTAATACCATTCTACTATAAATTTGGTGCAAATAAGGGAAGAATAATGCTTTTCCTTTGCATAGTCATACTTGCTCTAATAATAGGAATGATTACTAGCTTAGATATCTTTAACAATATTGAATTAATGAATCTATTAAATAATTTAAATAACTTAAGCTTAGGGATGCTTACCTTACTATTAATAATTTTAACAATTATAGTAATGTCTATATCCTATTACATCTCAGTTAGAATATATAAAAATAAAGA
>CALVVC010000076.1 GCA_944363755.1 uncultured Bacilli bacterium | reverse complement strand
ATTAATAAAAAACCAATAAGTATCATTATTCCTAACTTTTTACTATGATGTTTAACTTCCATAATTACACTCCTAATCTTTTAAGAAATCATTCTTCTCTTGTTTTAATCTCTTTTTAATTTCTTTTCTTTTTCTTCTTTTATCACTATTCTTAGTATGTAAAGCTATTAAGAAAATTATTAATAATAAAACTATTAAACAAGTAAGACCAACTATTATATAAGAATTAATTGTTAACTCATCTTTTAAACTATCTGCTTCTTCAGTATAATATCTTTGTATAGTCTTATCAACACTATCATATAAATATAATCCTTTTTTACCTGTTTCTACATTCTCACCATATACTAAATAGTATTTAGACTTTTTATTTAGTTTATAAACTGTATATTCTTCTCCATCTATATTAACTGTATATTTTTTATAGTTAGGAGGAATTTTACCATTATCTAAAAGATGAATAGTAAGTAAATCACTACCTAATTCTTGATATAAAGTATATTCGCCATCATCATAGATATAAAACTTAATATTACCTTTCTCATCTTTTAAAGCGACTAAAGTAATATCTAAGGCTTCTATTTTATAAGCAGGTACTTCTTCATCATTAATTTTAACAGTTGTATCTACATAATAATCTTTAATTAAGTCTGTTAACTCATCAGTTTTTTTAACGACACTTAAGTTATCTTTATTAACTTTTACATTTATAGGATCTTTTTCTTTAACATTAACTACTATTGTATAAGTTTTAGTAGAACCATTTTCTGCTTCCACCACAACATTTATAGTATTAGCACCCTCATGAACTTCTACATCTCCTGTACCGGTTATACTAGCTTTACTATCACTTGCTTTAGCATTAACTTTAACACTAGTAACATCACTATCTACATCCACACTATAATTAGTTGTATTTTTATTAAACTCTGGACTTAAGGTATAACCTTCTACTTCTAGACTTGTAAGATTATTATCAGTACTATAACTTTCTTCTACTTCACTTCTTGCTATTAAATTAATAGTTGTACTATCAGTTGGACTTGTAACTACTTCATTCCAAGAAGCGATAGAGGTATTTACTACAGATATAGTAGTACTTCCTGTTCCTTTAACTCTAAATGTATAAGTATAACTTTGATTAGTTTGACCTTCTCTATCTACATAACCAACAACATGAGTATTACCACTTAAAAGTTGTAATTTACTACTATCATAATCAAGACTATATTCCCAACTTCCTAAACCACTGTTTTCACTTATTGTAACTTTAACTGTAATATTACCTCCTACTGTTCCTGTTGCAGTTGTTCCTGCTACAGAAATAGATGCTGCATCAACTACATAAGGACAAAAGAAAAGGAAGCTAAGTCCTAATATAAATAATATTTTTTTCAAGTTAATCACTCCTGTTCTATTACATTATTACCAAGTAATTGTTTTTGAACTCTTAATAAGTCAACAATATCAATTTTACCATCTTTATTAGTATCACTAGCTTTCTTATCATAAACAGATAAATTACTACTTCCTAAAATATCTTTTTGTACTCTAAGTAAATCTAAAACACTAGTTTTACCATCACCATTATTATCACCATAAATAACTACTTTATAACTTTTTGATGTAGTTCCATTACTAATTACTAAAGTATCTCCTGTACCAACATTACCACTTGCTTTGTTTCCGTATCTATCTAAGTAACTAGTTACTTTTAAATTAGCATTAATACTACTTAATTTACTATTAATAGAATCAATACTTGTATTAAAATCTATATTAGATATAGCCTCTCCATCTATTTTAAAGCCTGATCCTACAACACCTTTATTTATTTCAATATTAGGAGTCGTAACAATTTCTTCTCCTTCACTATCACTAGGTAGTATTACTTCATTATCATTAGGCATATTATCATAAACTGGTATTAAAAACTCATAGTTATTATTAAGTAAATTATTATCTCTATAACTTTTATAAGTACTATAAGCTTCCCCTGAAGCAGCTCTTACATTAGTCATATACTGATGAGTATAATGTGGATATGTAGCCTCTGGTGATACATTGAATTTTTGATAATATAAAGTGTTTTGTCCATTATTTACATAAGCACCTACAATATAAGAAGCTCCCCCCATAATAGCTTTTTCTTTACTATTCCATGGTCTACCATAATCAGTAACACTTCCATCAATTCCTCCATTTGCCCAAATTAATCCTCTAATTTGTGGAGATTTATAAGAACCATATGCTCCTATATTAAAGTAGTTATAAATACCACTATAAGTCTTACCATTACCACAAGAATTAAGGGCATTCCAACTATTTGAATTATTTGCATAACCTAAATTATTTAAACAGTTATTATCAACTTCATAAGTAAAAGATGCTCCTGTAGTTGAAATACTATCACTATTTCCTTTTTCTTGTCTAATTCTACTAGCAAGATATACAGGACTAACATTATTAGTCTTTGCTGTTTTCATTAAAACATTTATATATTCATTAGTATTAAGAAAAGTTCCACTAACAACTCCTTTTACTGCATTCTCTGTATGAATAGAAGCATTATATTTAATATCTTCAAACATAAAGATATATTCTTCTTGTAAGAAGTTTCTAGGATCTAAATAATATGAAACAGTTTCTCTACTAGCCACATACCAACCTGGTTCTATTTGTTGATATACTCCATTTTGATAATAAGGCCATTCCTTACTTCTTAAACTTTCATCAGTACCATCTATTAAACTAATCTCTCCATAATTTTCATTAGTAACAGCAGTATCAAAATCTATATTAGTACGAACTGCTTTAAAATTCCAATTAGGATGTTTCTCATGTAAAGCTTTTAAATAAGGCAAATAACTTTCTGTAAAGCCTTTACTAATCATTTCTTTTTCAAAGTCACCATTCAAATCTACATCAGCGACATCTATAACAGCTTGATCACTTGAACAAATATAACCAACTTTTCCTTCATACTCTACTTTATACCAAGGATTTTTACAACTATGACCACTTTCGCCATCTTTACTAATTAAATTTACTTTTGTACCTCTTAGTAATACTCCATCTGTAATACCGTCTACAAAATCTCCTCCTGGTACTACTCTAAAATACTTATTAGTATTTAATACAATATAACTACTTGCATTTATAGCAGGAATAAAAGTAAAAAGCATAATAAAGATTAATAAAATATAAGAAAATTTCTTCATATACTACCAACTCCTATTCTTCTAATAACATTATAACAGATTATTAGACAAATTTCTTTAAAAAGTAATAAATAAACGTAAACTTTACAATGCAAACAAAAGTATAGAACTTGAAATGATATAAATTATAGTCTATAATGATAAGGTATAGTTTTATGTGTTACATGGAGGTTATTTAATGAGAAAGAATAATGAAGAAAAAAAAGAGATGAAAAAGAAAAAATGTAGATTATGGTTAGCGATACTTAGTACTATTGTAATACTAAGTAATATATTCGCTATTTATAATATTTTATTATTAGGACCAGTTGAAGAAGTAATAAGATATATTATTATAGGAGTATTTGTTATCTTAGACTTAGTCATTATATTTAAAGTTAGGTCTAAAAGAAGACATAAAGAAAAGAAAGCAAGGCTTCTTACCTTCTTTATAATTATCTATTTACTTATAAGCTGTCTAATAAGTGGACTTATAATGTATACTTATGGAAGACTTTCTAGTATTAATAGAGATACTGTTACTTATTCTAGTAGTTTAATAGTTAAAAGTGATAGTGAAATAGAAGATGTTAAAGATTTGTCTGATAATTCTATTGGTATATTATCTGATGAAACTTCTAAAGAAGGTAATATTATTCCTAATGAAGTAATTGATGAAAATAAACTTAAAGATGATAATGAAATAGTTGAGTATGATGATTACTTCACAGCAATGGCTGATTTATATGAAGGTGAAGTTGATTCTATCTTTGTTCCAACTGATTATCCATCTATGTTTACAAGTATGGAAACATATGAAAATATTACTGATGATACAAAAATAATTTTAACTAAAGAAAAAAAGATGAAGAAAGCAAGTACTAGTAATAGAAAAAGTTCAGCTGGTAAATCTGTAACAGAGCCTTTTACAATCCTTTTAATGGGAGTTGATTCTGCTGAAGAAGGTTTATCTAAAAATACTGTTGCAAATGGTGATAGTTTAATTCTAGTTACTTTTAATCCTAATACTTTAAATGCTACAATGCTTTCTATTCCAAGAGATAGTTATGTACCTATTTCTTGTTGGAGTGGTACTCCTGAAAATAAAATAACTCATGCTGCCGCTTATGGTACTGATTGTATGATGAGTACAATTGAAAATTATTTTGATGTTACAATTGATTATTATGCTAAGATTAATTTTAAGGGATTAGTTAATTTAGTTGATACCCTTGGTGGTATTACAGTAGAAGTTCCACAAGACTTATGTACTGATAATTCTAACCGTGAAGGACAAGTTTGTATAAGCGAAGGAGTTCAAACATTAAATGGAGAACAAGCTTTAGTTCTTGCAAGAAATAGAAAACAACTTGCAGCGGGTGATTTAGATAGAGGTTTAAATCAACAGTTAGTTATTGAAGGAATAGTAAATAAAGTTAAAGATATGAAAAGTATTAACCAAGTTATGGATGTTTTAAATACAATTACTAATAATCTTGATACTAACTTTACAGAACAACAAATTTTATCTTTCTATGATATTGCTAAAGATATTATGAATAATTCTTTACAAAAAGATGATGCTGATCTTATTAACATTGAACAATTATATTTAGATGGTACAGGACAAATGATTTATGATGAGAGAACAAGATTAGTTTTATGGGATTATGTTCCAAATACTAAGAGTCGTGATGATATTGTAAAAGCGATGAAAATTAATCTTGAACAAGAAGAACCTGATATGATTAAAGAGTTCTCATTCTCAATTAATGATCCTGATTATGAGAAAAAAGTAACAGGAACTGGCCCTTATAAAACTGCTTTTACTTATGATTTATTACCTGATTTTACTGGTGATAGTATGAGTCAAGCCCAAAGTTATGCAAATGCTCATGGAATAAGAGTTACTTTTAAAGGTGAAAGTGGTTATGTAGTTAGTCAAAGTTACCCTGCTAATAAGAGAATTGATTTAATAAGTGGTAGTGTTACTTTAACATTATCTGGAGGAAGTGTTAAAGAAGAA
>CALVVC010000075.1 GCA_944363755.1 uncultured Bacilli bacterium | reverse complement strand
ATCTATTTCTTCTAGTTCAATGTAATTGTTCTTAATCTTATTAAAGTTAGTTAAAAAATAATCTTTCATAGAATCTAATAAATAAAAGTAATAGTTATTATTATCTATTATGATATCACCAAATAATTCTTTATCTATATTTAAAGAAAAGATACTACCTAAAATATCTTGATGTCTAAGAGAGTCTTTAGTTATTATTTTAAATAATATTACTTTAGGAGGAATATCCTTATAAAGAATTACTTTTTCAGCTTCTTCAAATAATTTAAAGATATTAAATTCATCCTTTTTAAAATATTTATTTATTTCTTTAACCTCGTTAGGCTCTAAAAAGAAAGTAGGTTCACCTCTATTTAATCTATCAATATTTTTCTTAATGTTATACATAGTTATCCCTTCTTAATTGTTTATTATTTTATCATATATTTCTTTTTTTTAAAATTTAGTGTAAAATAAAGGTGGATAGGTAGTGATAATATGTATGATGTTATAGTAGTAGGAGCGGGACCAGCAGGACTTTTTTCTTCTTTATATCTTGCTCGTAATAGTAAATTAAAAGTATTATTAGTTGATGAAGGTAAGTTTACTAGAAAAAGAGTTTGTCCAATGAACTCTAAAGGTATTCCTTGTGCTAATTGTAATCCTTGTAATATTTTATCAGGATATGGTGGTGCGGGAACATTTTCTGATGGTAAACTTAATTTTATTCCTAAGTTAGGTAAAACAGATTTATTTAAGTATATGGATAAAAGTGATGCTTATAAATTAATTGATGAAGTAGAATCTATTTTTAATGAATTTCATATGGACAGTGATACTTATCCTAGTAATATGGATGAAGCTTTAAAGTTAGATGGTATGATTGCTAAAGCAGGGGCTAATCTTTTGATTATTAAACAAAAACATTTAGGTAGTGATTATTTACCTAAATATATTGAAGATATTGAAAATACTTTAAAAGATTTAGGGGTTACTTTGCTTGATAATTTTAAATGTAGTGATATAAAAAAAGAAAAAGATTATTATGTTATATCATCTAAAGATAAGGAATATAAAGCAAAAAATGTTATAGTAGCACCTGGTAGAACAGGGGCTAAGTGGGTACAAGAGTTAGCAGATAAATATAATATTCCTTATACATCACAAAGTATAGAAATAGGTGTTAGAGTAGAAGTAAGGAAAGAGATTTTAAAAGAAATTACAGATGTTATTTATGATCCAACTATATTTATTAAGACTAAAACTTATGATGATGAGATTAGAACTTTTTGTACTAATCCAGGAGGTAATGTTACTAAAGAGAATTATTATGGTTATATTTGTGTAAATGGGCATGCCTTAAAAGATATTAAATCAGATAATTCTAACTTTGCTTTTATTTCTAAAATTAATTTAACAGAACCAGTTACTAATACTAGAGAATATGGAGAGTCTATTGCAAAACTTGCTAATACTTTAGGTGGTGGGAAACCTATATTACAGACTCTTAAAGACTTAAGAAGAGGAAGACGTTCTACTAAAGAGAGAATTAGAAAAAATTATGTAGAGCCTACTTTAAAAGACTATACAGCAGGGGATTTAGCCCTTGCTTTACCTCATAGAATTGTTACTAATATACTAGAAGGACTTGAAGTTTTAGATAAAATTATTCCTGGGGTTAATAATGGAGAGACACTTTTATATGGACCGGAGATAAAGTTTTTTAGTAATGAGATTACTACTGATAATAATATGAAAATAGATAAGGAAAATATTTACTTTGTAGGTGATGGAGCTGGTAAAGCAGGTAATATTGTAGCAGCAGCAGCGACTGGTTTAATTGCTTCTAAAGATATAATTGAAAGGAATAAGTAATGAAAGAGTATATGAAGGAATATATTGGGGACATTGATAGAAAAATTAACAATAATCATAAATTTAGTAGTGATGAGATAGATGACTTTCTATTTAAAATGAAATTATTTCAAAAAGAAAGAGTAATTCATTTAGTAATAACTCTATCATATGTTTTCTTTACGATATTATTTTTGTTTATTACTAAGTATATCTTTGCTATGTTTATTGTATTTTTTATATTATTAATTTTTGATGGATTTTATGTATATCATTATTTCTTTTTGGAAAATAGTGTCCAATATATGTATAAACAATATGATAAAATGAAAAATAGTAGTATAATTAAAAAGAATAGGAAAGAGGGATAATATGAATTTACAAGGAAAAGTTGCAGTTGTTACTGGAGGTGCCATGGGTAATGGTAAAGGAATAGTTGAATCATTACTTAAATATGGAGCGTCTGTTGTTATTTTAGATAAGTCAACTGAATTAACTAATACAGTTAATGAATTAGGTACTAAGGGATATAAAGTATTAGGTATTAATGTTGATATAAGTAATAAAAATTTGTTAGTTCAAGTTGTAGATATTATTAAAAAATATTATGACCATGTTGATATTTTAGTAAATAATGCCGGTATTTGTAAGTTAGAAACTTTTGAAAATATGTCAGATGAGATGAGAGACTTACATTTTGATATTAATATTAAAGGTACTTGGAATGTTACTAAAGTATTACTTCCTATGTTAAGAAGTAGTGGTAAAGCTAGTATTATTAATTTATCTAGTGTAACTGGTCCTATGGTTGCAGATTCAGGTGAAGTTGCTTATGCTACTACAAAGGCTGCTCTTGTTGGTTTTACTAAGGCTTTAGCCCGTGAAGAAGTAGAACATAATATTAGAGTAAATGCTATACTTCCTGGTTATATTAGAACACCTATGGTTGATGGTATGGCTAAAGAGTCAAATGCAAGTGACCCAGAAAGTGTAATTAATGGTATTGCTAAGAGTATTCCTATGAAAAGATTAGGAGACCCTAGTGAGTTAGGAGAACTTGCTTGTTTTCTTGCAAGTGATTCATCTAGTTATATAACAGGTACATCTATTGTGATAGATGGTGGTTCTACTTTACCTGAGACTGTTACAATGGGAGTATAAGTATTTGCAAAAAGTTAAAAAAAATAAAAGTTTTGCAAATATATTTGCAAAACTTTACATAAAACTATTTTTGTGATATTATTTAATTGGTGATTTATTATGATATTAAGAGAAAAATATTTAAATAAAATGATAGATGCTAAAGATAAACCTTTTATAAAAGTAATAACTGGTGTTAGAAGAAGTGGTAAGTCTACGCTTTTATTAATGTTTAAAGATTATCTACTTAATAATAATACTTTAGAAGATAATATAATATATATAAACTTTGAATCGGCTTTATATGATGATATAAAAAATTATAAAGATTTATATCAATATGTTAAAGGAAAAATAAAAAAAGATAAAGTTTATTTATTATTAGATGAAGTGCAAAATGTTGAGGCATGGGAAAAAGCAATTAATTCTTTTAGTGTTGATTTTGATATTGATATATATATAACTGGATCTAATGCTTATCTTTTATCTTCTGAGTTATCAACCTTGTTATCAGGTAGATATATAGAAATAAAAATGTACCCTTTATCATTTAAAGAATATTTAGTATTTAATAAATATAATACTAAAAGTGATTTGGATAATAAATTTATGGAGTATTTAAAATATGGAGGACTCCCTGCAATTACTCTAATTAAAGATAATGATGAATTAGTTTTATCTTATTTAAATGATATATATAATACTATTGTAAAAAAAGATATAATAGATAGAAATAATATAAAAGATACAGCATTACTTGAGAATATTATAAAATATTTAGCAACTAATATTGGTAGTTCTGTTTCTTCTACAAAAATAAGTAATTATTTAAATACTAATAAAATAGCTTTAAATTCTAATCATCAAACTATAGATAATTATTTAAATATGTTAGAGAAATCATTTATAATGTATAAAGCAGATAGAACTGATATAAAAAGTAAAGCATTATTAAAAACATTAGGAAAATATTATATAGCAGATACTGGAATTAGAAATATTATATTAGGTTTTAGAAATATTGATGAAGGTCATTTACTTGAAAATATAGTTTATTTAGAATTACTTAGGAGAGGATATAAGGTTAATATAGGGAAAACTAATGATTATGAAGTTGATTTTGTTGCAGAAAATCCTAATACTATAAAGTATTATCAAGTAACTAAGACTATTGTTACTGAAGAAGTTAGGAAAAGAGAATTACGTAGTTTAGAAAGTATTAATGATAATTATGAAAAAATAATACTTACTTTAGATAAGCCATTTAGTAAAGATTATAATGGTATAAAAGTTATTAATATAATAGATTGGCTATTAGAAGATGAATAAAGAACTGTTTTTTGCAGTTCTTTACTATTTTAAATTATTTTCAAGTATTGTTAATATTTCTTCTTTCATTTCATCTGTTGCATTATTCCAAATTATTTCCATAAATACTCCCATTTTGGGTAGAGTTAAATTGCTATATATAGCTTATCTCATTATTATATAAATTAATAGGTACTGCGATTATTTTCTTAAAATAAATAGGTGGTTTTCCATATATTAATTTGTTTGCTCGATTACTTGCCATAAAGCTTTGTGGTACGTAGACTTTGCTATCATTAATTGTACTATCAAGCTTCAAGCCTAAAAGACAATAAATATTTTCAATAATATTTAATAAACCATAATCTCCATTATAAACACTATCTGGTACTTTTTCTTTTAAATTATATAATGTAGTGTTGTTAACTTCATTTAACATATCTAAAATATTATGGAAATTTTTAATTCTAAGTTCTAATAAATATTTTCCTTTTATTTGATTAACTATAATATTTTCATATTTTGTAATATTCTTTTTTATATGTTTATATCTTTTGGCTTTAGAGTGCATTTGATTTGGGAAAAACATATCAAGATTTATTTTATGCAACCCTATTAAATGATAGAAATGTTCATTTTTGAATCTTATTATTATAGGTTCTAAATTTCCTCTGTCTATAATGTAAATATATTTTTTTACTTCTTCAAACGTATCAATTATTTCTTGTAACATATGTCCTCCTGTAATTAAAAAAATGTTATTGCATTAAGTATATAATACAAAAAATATGTTCGTCAATATAAAATTTATATTATAAAAAAGAGGTCTTATTATAAAATAAGCCTCTTTAGTAGCAGCCTAATGTTGAATTAGGCAAAGTGCCTTCAATTTTTTGAACATAACAGAAGTTATGAACGCCGAAGCTAGGCTGGGGCTACTACCTCCCATAAATAGTATACTCTATAAATATACT
>CALVVC010000074.1 GCA_944363755.1 uncultured Bacilli bacterium | reverse complement strand
AACTAGTAGGTTATACTACTGATGATAAAGTAATTCTTTCTTATTTAGATGAAGATTATGAAACTAATTCCTTTGTTAAAAGCTTAGGTGTAAAGAAAGATGGAGAGTTATCTTCTAAAAGTAAAACTTTAAATGAAGAAGAATTAAAAGATATGCTTAAAAAAGTAGATGAAGCTTTAGACAAATCTTTAAAGATAATAGAAAGTAATAATTTTATAATCGCTCCTAAGATTATTAATAATAAAAATATTTCTTGTGAGTTTTGTCCTTTTAAGGAAGTATGTTTTGTAACTTTTAATGACTATGTTTATTTAGAAAAAGAAGAAGGTGGTGATGTAAATGCCTAAATTCACTTTAGACCAACAAAAAGCGATAGATTTAGAAGGTTATAACATTTTAGTAAGTGCAGGAGCAGGAAGCGGTAAAACAGCAGTACTAACGGAAAGAGTTTTAAGAAAACTAAATGAAGGTACTCATATCAATGAACTTTTAATATTAACCTTTACTAATAAAGCAGCCCTTGAAATGAAAGAGCGAATTAGAAAAAAATTAAAAGAAAATAAAATGTTCGATGAATTAGATTTACTTGATAGTAGTTATATAACAACTTTTGATGCTTATTCCCTTGCTTTAGTTAAAAAATATGCTGATGTTATTCACTTATCAAGTAATATTAATATTGCTGAATCAAGTATCTTAGAACTTGCTAAAAAAGAAATATTAGATGAGATATTTTTAGATTATTACGATAAATGCCCTAAAAATTTTCTTAATTTAATAACTAAGTTTTGTCTTAAAGATGATAGAACTATTAAAAAAAGAATAATAGAACTTAATAATACTTTAGACTTAAAATTAGATAAAGAGACTTTTATTAATACTTATATAGAAAAATATTATACTGATGATGTAATAGATAAATATATTGAAGACTATTTAAAGCTCTTACAAGAAAAAAAAGAAAATATCATAAATCTTTATGAAGATGTAAGAAGTTTAACTTCTAGTAAATATTTACAACAGTTAGAAGAAGTATTTTTACCCTTTCTTAATGCTAATACATATGAAGAATTAAGAAGTACTATTTTTACTTCATTACCACGTGTAAGAACAGGTGTTGATAGTGATTCTAAAGAGATTAGAGATAATTTAACATCACTTTTAAAAGAATTTAAAGACTTAGTTATCTATGAAAATATTAATGATATAAAAGAAAGTATTATTAAAACTAAAGACTATATTTCTATTATTTTAGATTTAGTTAAAGAATTAGATAAAAGATTTACTTTATTTAAAGAAAATAATAATTATTTTACTTTTATGGATATAGAAAAACTTGCTATTAGTCTTGTTCGTGATAATTTAGAGATAAAAGAAGAAGTAAAAAATTCTTTTAAAGAAATATTAATTGATGAATATCAAGATACTAATGATATTCAAGAAGCCTTTATTAATTATATCGCTAATAATAATGTTTATATGGTAGGAGATATTAAACAGTCTATTTATCGTTTCCGTAATGCTAATCCTTCAATATTTAAAGAAAAGTATGATAACTATAAAAAAGGAGTAGGGGGTAGAGTAATAGATCTTGCTAAAAACTTTAGAAGTAGAAGGGAAGTCTTAGATGATATAAATCTTTTCTTTTCTCATATTATGGATGATTATTTAGGAGAAGCAGATTATAATAATGGTCATGCACTTGCTTTTGGTAATATGACTTATGAAACTAGTGCTAAAACTACTAATAATAACTACTTAGATATATATACTTATGATGCTAAAGATAAAGAATATAGTAAATTAGAAAAAGAAGCCTTTATTATCGCAAATGATATTAAAGAAAAGATTAATAACAAGTATTTAGTTTATGATAAAGATATAGATACTTTAAGAGAGATAGAATATAGAGACTTTGTTATTCTTTTAGATAGAGCGACAGATTTTGTTACTTATAAACAAATCTTTGAATATTTATCACTACCTATAACTTTATATGAAGATGAAAAAACTAGTGGTAGTACAGATTTATATTTATTAAAAAATATCTTTATAATTGCCAAATCAATCATTACTAATACTTTTGATACTAAGTTTCGTCTTGCTTTCACTTCAATTTCTCGTAGTTTTCTTTTTGAAATTTCTGATGATGATATTTATAAGTACTTAGAAAATGATACTTATAAAGAAAGCAGAGTCTATAAAATATTTAAAGAAATTTTAGATAACTATGAAGTATTGACTCCAGTTACTTACTTAGAAGAAATATTAGAAAAGTTAGAATATACTAATAAACTTATGTTAATTGGTAATGTAGATATTAATTCTAGTAGAATGGAATATTTTTATAATCTAATTACTAATCTTGAAAATAGTAACTTTACAATTCTTGAAGTTAGTGATTATTTAGAAAAGATAAATGATCTTAAATTAGAAATAAAACTTGCTATTAGTAAAGAAGATAGTAATAGTATTAAAATAATGACTATTCATAAATCTAAAGGCTTAGAATATCCTATTTGTTATTTTGCAGGTTTTTATAAAGACTTTAATAAAGATGAATATAAAAGTAATGTTTTATTTGATGATAATTATGGGATTATTATTGATGAAGTAGATAGTAATAATAAACTAATTACTAAAACTTTATCTTTAGAAAAATTAAAACAAAAAGATATAAGTGAAAAAATTAGACTTTTATATGTCGCTTTAACTAGAGCTAGAGAAAAAATAATTATAGTTATGCCTAATATTGAAAATGATAAAGACTTAGGTAATATAGTTAATGATTATGATAGATTAAACTACACTAACTTTGCGAAAATGGTTATTAGTGTCTCTTCACTATTTTCTAATAAGATAAAAGAAATAGAAAACATTGAAAATATATCTAAAAAATATTTAGATGTTAAAAGAATAGAATCTAAAATAAATAGTAATATAAAAGAATTAGAAGTAATTCCTTCTATTTATTTAAAAGATATAAAAGTTAAAGAGATATATCATAAAGAAAATAATAATGAGGTAAAAGAAATAGATTTAAAATTATTAGAAATTGGAAGAATAGTTCATGCTTTGTTTGAACGTATTGATTTTACTAATAATAAATTACCATATATAGATAGTGATTATTACAAAGAAAAACTAACTAACTTTATGAATAGTACATTTATGAAAAAGTATCAAGATTATAAAAAATATCAAGAATATGAATTTATTTATAATAATAGTAATAAAAACTATCATGGTAAAATAGATTTATTATTAGTAGGGGAAAAGGAAGCTGTTATAGTAGATTATAAACTTAAAAATACTAAAGATGATGCTTATATTAAACAACTTAATGGTTATAAAGAAATGATTAGTAAAAAATTAAATCTAGAAACTAGTTGTTATTTGTATTCGATAATCGATGAAGTGTTTGTTAAAATTTGACAAAATATGAATTTTGTAGTATAATACAAGCAACTTCAAGATATGGGGTCGAAAAAGGGGGTTATACATATGGAGAAGTCATTTATATTTGAGTATTTAGATGAGAATGATTTTAGAAAAAGAGAACGTTCTGTAAGAAAATATAATATGTTAGCATATAAAAAATTAACATTTGATTACTATCCAGAACTTAGACGTGGTCATTTTTTAGGTGAAAAGGTTAGTGAAGATCAAAAAGCAGGTACAGTTAACTATGAATTAAAATTACCAACAGATGCCTTATTTGCAAAAGTTCATGGTGAAATTAGAGTTCATTATACAGTTTATCCTGATAAAAAAGTTATTTTATTAACAAATATAACACCAGAAGGTATTTTAAATGAAGGACATATGGCTGAACTTGCTACTTATAAAGGAGTAATGTTATCTAAATCTCATCCTGAAAAAGATATGTTTAAAATCAACTTATTAAATATGTTAAATAAATAGTCATAATATGGCTATTTTTTTATTAAAAACTCTTGCAGAAGTCTAGAATTTATGCTAATATTAAATAGCAGTGGTTGATATGGACCCTTAGCTCAGTTGGTTAGAGCATCCGGCTCATAACCGGACGGTCGATGGTTCGAGTCCATCAGGGTCCACCACTATTTTTGCGGGTATGGCGGAATTGGCAGACGCGCTAGACTTAGGATCTAGTGTCCCAGACGTGCAGGTTCAACTCCTGTTACCCGCACCAAATTGCATATAAGCCCTTATTTTATATAGGGGTTTTATTTTTTGAAAAGTACTAAAGATATGATACAATATACTTACTAGTGGTATTGTTATGATTAGTAAAAATGATTTAGAATATATAGGGATGATTTTAGTGATATAAAAATTAGAATAAGATGTGTAGGGATTAGAAGAAAAATTAGCTACTAAAATGAAAGAACTATATATATTAATGAAATGTGGTAAGTATGAAAAATCGGGGGCGTTTTTTATGTATGAGTATTTTTATGAATTAGATAAACTAAATGATTTTAGTGTGTTGTTACTTAATTGTAATTATCTTGAAGAAGAATTTTATTCTGTTGAGCCATCTTTAACACTAGATTTCTGGGCTAAAAATGTTAATTTATTTGCAAATTTAAAAAAGATAGATAATCTTATACAACCTCTTTTTTACGAGATGATGAAAAATAAAAATAGACAGTATTGTTTAGATGATTATGAAAAATTATCTGTTATTTTTGATTATTTTAATAATAAAGAAGAATATGAAGAAATGAAAAATGAGAAGGATAATTTACAGTTAAAAACAAGAGATTTAGAAATTGTTTTGAAATATTACAAAGTTTGTACAGAAGGATTGCTTAAAATTTATCCTGACTTAAGCTGTTTTCTAACCACTACTATTAAAATGATAGATGATGCATTAAAAGAATTGGATAAGAAAAGGTTTATTCAGATACCATATAATAATAGTGTTATGTATACTTTTCCAAATGCATGGTATATTACTCCAAATGGTTACTTATATAACACTGGTTCAGGTCATAAACAAGGTAATTTAAGTTATCCATATGAGGATATTTTAGATAGGTTAAAAAATAGTCAAGAAATACCTTTAGTTGATAATCGTAACAAAATTAGAAATATATTAAAGCGAGGTTGGGTAGAAGTTGTTGAATTTAAGAATTATGCCAATTTAGAATATGAAATTCCTACAGTTATGGCAACAGATCCTTCCCCAGTATATCAACTTAGAAAAAGTTATCAGAAGAATATCGCTACTTTAGTAATAGGGCACTTAGCGGCAAAAGAGGCCTTATATAAGAGTTTTTCTAGAATGAATTCATCTAATTATAAA
>CALVVC010000073.1 GCA_944363755.1 uncultured Bacilli bacterium | reverse complement strand
GTGTTCAAGAGTTATTTGAAGCACGTAATCCTAAAGGTAAAGCAACTATCGCTGAAATTGATGGTAAAGTTACTAAAATTGCTGAAGATCATGGTAAATACAAGATTAGTATTACTAACAAAGTTGAAACTAAAGAACATACAACTAACTATGGTGCAAAACTTTGTGTTGAAAAAGGTGATACAGTATCTTGTGGTGATAAATTAACAGAAGGAGCTATCTCACCAAAAGAATTACTTGATGTAACAGATCCTATTACAACCCAAGAATATATCTTAAAAGAAGTACAAAATACTTATCGTTCTCAAGGTGTTGATATTGCTGATAAACATATCGAAATTATCGCTCGTCGTATGATATCTAAAATAAGAATAGTTGATGGAGGAGATACTAAATTCCTACCAGGCTCTCTTGTTAACTTTAGAGAATTCACAGAGGGTAATAAAGAAGTAATTATTAGTGGTAAACGTCCTGCTACAGGTCGACCAGTATTACTTGGTATTACTAAAGCTTCTCTTGAAACAGATTCATTCTTATCAGCAGCTTCATTCCAAGAGACAACAAGAATCTTAACAGATGCAGCCATTCATGGTAAAGTAGATCAACTTGAAGGATTGAAAGAAAATGTCCTAATAGGTAAATTAATACCTGCTGGAACTGGTCTTAAGAAATACCGTGATGTTGAATATACGTTAGAAGATGAGTTCGCTGATGAAGAACCACTAGAAAAACTAGAAGATGAATTTATGGAATAGTGTCAAATTTTATAAACACTATTCCTTTTTTTTGTGTCTTTTGTTACAATAATAAAAGAAGGGATTGGTTAAAATGCGTATAGGTGTTGATTTAGATGGCGTATTAAATGATGTAGCAGAGTGGCATTTTGCCTGTGGCTCTAAGTTTTGCTTAGAACAAAACATAAATAGAGGCTTTAATCCTAAAGGTTATTATATGGAAGAACAATTCCACTTAACAAGTGAAGAGAACATAGAGTTCTGGCGCCAATATATCTTTGATTTATTAATCGCTATTCCTGTAAGACCATACGCTAGTGAAGTTATTCATAAACTACGAAAAGATGGACATAAAATTATAATATTATCAGCAAGAGACAATCAATACTTAACTCATCAATATAGTGGTATGATAGACTACTATGTTAAAGCTTGGTTAGATAAACATAATATTGAATATGATGAGATAGTTATTAATACAAATAATAAAAGAGAGAAATGCTTAAGCATAGGTCTTGATTTAATGATAGAAGATAAAGCTAGTAATGTTAATGATATATCTAAAATTATCCCTGTTATGGTCTTTGATGCTCCGTATAACGGGGGATGTACAGGAAAAAATGTAATTAGAGTATATTCTTGGTATCAAATATATCAAGAAATAATAAATAAATTTGCTGCTATTGAAATAATTTAATAAGAAGGTGATAAAATGGTTAAACTTAATAATAGAGGTTTCGGGATGAGTACAATGTTATTATTTATTGGTTTATTTATTATTATTCTTATCGCTATTATGGTTTTAGCTTATAATAATGGAATAGAAAAAGATTCTCCAAACAAAGCAGTGGAGAATGAAAATGGTTGGTTTGTACCAGGTACAGAAGAGGAGGAAGATTAATGAAAAAAGTTGCAATTAATGGGTTTGGAAGAATAGGAAGGTTAGCTTTTAGACTACTTGATGAAGATCCTGAAATGGAAGTAGTAGCTATTAATGATTTAACAGATGCAGAACAACTAGCATACTTACTTAAATATGATACTTCACACAGAAGATATAAAACAGATGAAATATCTTTTGAAGGAGATAATATTATAGTAGGAGATAAGAAAATTAAAGTTTATGCTGAAACAGATCCTAATAATTTACCTTGGAAAGATTTAGATATCGATATAGTGCTAGAATGTACAGGAAGGTTTACTAGTGATGAGAAAGCTATGGCACATATTAATGCTGGTGCTAAAAAAGTAATAATATCAGCACCTGCTAAAGGCGATGTTAAAACTATTGTCTATAATGTTAACCATGACATATTAGATGGAAGTGAAAAAATAATATCAGCTGCTAGTTGTACAACTAACTGCCTTGCTCCAGTTTTAAAAGTATTAGATGATAACTTTGGTATTAAACAAGGCTATATGACTACAGTACACGCTTATACAAATGACCAAGCAACCCTTGATGTCGCTCACAAGAAAGGAATAAAAGCCCGCCGTGGTAGAGCAAGTGCTGCTAATATTGTTCCAGCATCAACTGGTGCCGCATCAGCTATTGGGAAAGTATTACCTAACCTTGAAGGAAAAATGGAAGGTACTGCTATGAGAGTTCCTGTAACTACAGGCTCAGTTGTTGACTTAGTATTAAAACTTAATAAAAATACAACTGTAGATGAGATTAATGAAGCTCTTAAAAATAATACTAATGAAACTCTAGGTTATACAACTGATCCAATCGTATCAAGTGACACAATTGGTATGCATTATGGAAGCTTAGTTGATAGTCTATTAACTTCAATTAGTGAAGTAGATGGCGAACAATTAGTTAAAGTAGTAGCATGGTATGATAATGAAATGAGTTATACTGCCCAGTATATAAGAGTAGCCAAATACGTCGCTAATCTATAAGAGCTTATGCTCTTTTTTCTTTTGACATTACAATATTGTTATAAATGTAAGAAACATTGAAAAAATATAAGAAAAATACTACAATATTATTAGGAGGAAGATAACTATATGAAGAAAACAGTTAAAGATATAAATATAAATAGTAAAAAAGTAATAATTAGATGTGATTTTAATGTTCCAATTAAAGATGGAAAAATTACTGATGATACTAGAATAGTAAAGAGTTTGCCTACAATTAAATATTGTTTAGAGCATAATGCTAAATTAATATTAATGTCTCACTTAGGACGTGTTAAAACAGAAGAAGATAAAACTAAAAATGACCTTAGTGTTGTTGCAACAAGACTTAGTGAACTATTAGAAAAACACGTAACTTTTGTAAATGCTACAAGAGGGGAAGAATTAGAAGAAGCTATTTCTAATATGAAAGATAAAGATATCGTTTTAATACAAAATACCCGTTATGAAGATTTAGAAGGTAAAAAAGAAAGTGGCTGTGATATGGAACTTGCTAAATATTGGGCAAGTTTAGGAGAAGTATTTGTTAATGATGCCTTTGGTACCCTTCATAGAGCCCATGCTTCTAATGTTGGAATAAGTACCTATCTACCTAGTTGTGTTGGATTACTTGTTGAACAAGAACTAAATGCTTTATCTTATCTTTTTAATCCTGATAGACCATTTATAATAATATTAGGAGGTGCTAAAGTAAGTGATAAGATAGGATTAATTGAAAATTTACTTCCTAAATGTGATAAGATCTTAATTGGAGGAGGAATGGCTTTTACTTTCTTAAAAGCAGAAGGTTATAATATAGGTAACTCTCTATTAGATGAAGAAGCTCTTTCTTTCTGTAAAAAAATCCTAAAAGAAAATGAAGATAAGATTATCTTACCAGTAGATGTAGTTTGTAATGATGAATATATTGATACTAAAGGAACTATTAAAGATATAACAGAACTAACTGATAATGATATGGGCTTAGATATTGGTCCTAATACTGTTAATATCTTTAAAAATAATTTAGCAAGTGCTAAAACTATTATGTGGAATGGACCACTTGGTGTTTATGAATTTAAAAACTATGTAAAAGGAACAAATGATGTTTTAACTTACTTAACAGAAATTAATGCTAAAACAGTACTTGGAGGAGGAGATATCGTTGCCGCTGCCTCAGCTTGTAATGTAGAAGATAAACTATATCATATCTCAACAGGTGGAGGAGCTACTTTAGAATATCTTGAAGGAAAAGAACTAAAAGGATTAAAAAATATCCCTGAAAAATAAAATATTACTAAAGGAGGAAAACTTATGAGAATAGGTCTATTTACAGATTCATATGTACCATCTGTTAACGGAGTTATAACTAGTGTTGAAACATTAAAAAAAGCTCTTGAACAAAAAGGTCATACTATTTATATAGTTACTGTTGGACATGATAGTAAGACCTATGACTATGACGAAAAAGAAAAAATACTAAGAATCCCAGGAATTCCTTTAGGAATATATGACTATAGAATGTCTAGTATCTATCCTCTAAAAGTAATAAACTGGATTAAATCATGGGATTTACAATTAATTCACTCACACACAGAACTTAGTATGGGAATATTTGCAAGACTATTCGCTAAACAATATAATATACCTCTAGTACATACTTATCATACTATGTATAAAGACTATACTTGGTATGTTTCAAGAAATATAAAATTCTTTGATATGGGATGTAAGAAAGCAGTTGAATATTTAAGTAAGTTCTATTGTGATAACACAGCCGATGCCTTTATTGTCCCAACTGTAAAAACATATCATTTATTTAGAGATGAATATCATTATGATAAAGATATTTATATTGTACCAACAGGAGTAGATGCTTCAAGATTTTATAAAGAAAATACTGATAAGTTAAAAGTATTAAAACTAAAACATGAACTGGGCTATAAGAAAAAAGATTTTGTTATGCTATTTGTAGGAAGACTTGCTCAGGAGAAAAATGTTCCTTTTCTCTTTGATATTATAGAAAAAACAAATAATAAGAATATTAAACTTTTAATAGTAGGTTATGGACCAGATGAAGAAAAGTATAAAAAAGTAGTTAAAGAAAAAGGTCTTGAAGATAGAATAAAATTTACAGGAAAAGTAGCATGGGTTGATATGCCAAATTACTATCACGTAAGTAATGCTTTTATAACAGCATCAACTACTGAGACACAGGGGCTAACTGTTATTGAAGCACTAGCAGCATCCCTTCCAGTAATTTGTATTGATGATGATGCCTTTAAAAGTGTAGTTGTAGATAACTATAATGGCCGTATTTTTAAAAACAAAAAAGACTGCTTACAAATAGTAGAAGAACTAGCTACTAATAAATTAGAACTAGAAAATTTAACAGATAAAGCAGAAAGCTCAGTTAAGAAATATTCTTTATCAAGCTTTGCTGACTCTGTTTTAGAAGTCTATAAAATAGCCATTAATAAACATAAGAAGAAACAATCTTTATCCACTGTTATTGTGGATAAACTTAAAAATGTTATTAAAGGAGAAAATAAAAATGATAATAGCTTTAAATCACAAGAGTAATTTTACAAAAGATGAGATATTAAACTACTTAGAAGATTATAAAACTTTAAATACTTATAATCATGAGATGATTTTAATACCTAGTGTTTGTTACTTACCATTAATACCAAATAATATAACTTATGCATCAGAAGATGTAAGTAGTAAAGAAATGGGGGCTTA
>CALVVC010000072.1 GCA_944363755.1 uncultured Bacilli bacterium | reverse complement strand
ACTGGTACTATTATTAATATTTCATCTACAAATGGTATTGATACAACTTATCCTGAATCAATTGATTATGATGCTTCTAAAGCAGGAGTTATTTCTTTAACTCATAACCTTGCTAATTATTTCGCTCCTTATATTAGAGTAAATACTATATGCTCTGGTTGGATTAATACTGATATGTCTAAAAAAATAAGTAATGAATTTAAAGAAGAAGAACTTAAGAAAATACTACTAGGTCGTTTCGCAGAACCTGAAGAAATTGCAAATCTTGCCTATTTCTTAGGAACAGATAAAGCTAGTTATATAAATGATTCTATTATTAGAATAGATGGAGGTGTTAGAAGTGTTTGAAGAACTAATTAAAAAAATAGATTTAAAGATTAAAGATGAACTAAATAAGATAGATGAATTAGAAAGAATAAATAGTGAGAAAGTATTGAATGCCTTTATAAAAGAACAAGTCGCTGAAACTGATTTTAATGCTACTACTGGTTATGGTTATAATGATGTAGGTAGAGATAAATTAGAAAGAATATATTCTGATATCTTTAAAAGTGAAGATGCCCTTGTTCGTAATCAGTTTATCTCAGGCTCTCATGCCTTAACTGTCGCTTTCTTTGCATTACTTCGTCCTGGAGATACTCTTTTAAGTATTACAGGTAAACCTTATGATACTATGGATGAAGTTATAGGACTTGTAGATAATCCATCATCACTAAAAAGCTTTGGTATTAATTATATGCAAGTAGATTTAGTTAATAATGATTTTGACTATGATAAGATTAAAGAAGTTATTACAACTAATAAAATTAAAGTAATAGAAATCCAAAGAAGTAAAGGATATTCTACTAGATGTAGTCTTACTATTGACAAAGTAGAGTCTATTATTAGTTTTATTAAATCTATTGATAAAGATATCATTATTATGGTAGATAACTGTTATTGTGAATTTGTAAGTAGTAGAGAACCTATAGAAGTAGGGGCCGATATTGCTGTTGGTTCCCTAATTAAAAACTTAGGTGGTGGTATTGCCCCTAATGGTGCTTACATCGTGGGTAGGAGTAATCTTATTAATGCCTGTGCCGAACGTTTAACTCTACCAGGGGAAGGAAAAGAAGTAGGACCATCTTTAGGTATTAATAAACAACTATTCCAAGGACTATTTCTTGCACCTAGTGTTGTCTCATCATCCCTAAAAACTGCAATATTCACTTCTGCTTTATTAGAAGAATTAGGTTATAATGTAGAGCCTAAATATAATGAGAAAAGAGCTGATATAGTCCAAAATATTATCTTTAATAATGAAAAAGACTTAATAAAATATACTCAAGGTATACAAATGAATTCTCCAATTGATTCTAACTCATTACCAATTCCTGATGATATGCCAGGATATACTGATAAGGTAATTATGGCAAGTGGTTCTTTTACTCAAGGATCATCTATAGAACTTTCTTGTGATGGGCCATTAAGAAGTCCTTACATTGCTTATCAACAAGGGTCCTTAACTTATGCTTATGGTCGTCTTGCCGTTATTAAAGCAGTTAGTAATTTAGAGTCATAAAAATATTTCTTCCTTCATAGATTGTATTAGTAAAAGGGAGGAAGCAAATGATTAATAAACAAAATTTATGGTTTTTAACTCTTTTTAGTCTTATCTTAGTCCTTAGTGTTTATTATATAACTATGCCTAACGACTTACTTATCGCAAGTTCTTCTACAGAAACTAAAGAAGAGGCAAAAGAAAAAGATAATAATACTGATACTACTGACGAAAATACTATTAGTGAAGTAGATGAAGCTGATAGTCTAACAGCTTTAAGAGTAAGTCTAGATGAAGAACGTGATAAAGAAAAAGAAGAACTAAAAACAACAATGACTAATGAAAAGTCTACTACTGATGAGAAAAATAATGCTTATGAAGAGTTGAAATACTTATCAGTAATAGAAGGAGAAGAAGAAAAGTTAGAAAAATTAATTAAAGAAAAACATAAACTTGATAGTTTCGTTAAAATAGATAATAATACAATAACTGTCGTCGCTGCTAAGAAAAAACATGATGTAACACTTGCTAACAACATCATGAGAACTATTCAAGGAGAATATGATACTAAGAAAACTATAACGGTTAAATTTGAAGGTAATTAGTTCTTTTATCTACAACAAATATTCCTTTTCTCATAAAATACTATTGACTAAGTCAAGAATTAGGAAAGGGGATAATTATGAGAGGAATATTAACAACAAGAGAAAAAGAAGTTTTTACTCTTTTAGTAAGTGGTCTTTCTACTAAAGAGATTGCATTATCTTTAAATATTAGTGAAAAAACAGTTAGAAATCATATTTCTAATGTTATGCAGAAGCTTGGTGTTAAAGGGCGAGCTAATGCTGTTATAGAACTATTAAAATTAAATGAAATTAGTTTATAAAAAGTACTAAATAAGTACTTTTTTTTATATACTTTATTAGGTGATTATATGCTAAGAAAAAAAGCTTTAAGAAAAATATTTATTACTACTATGAGTCTATTTATAATTATGACTATCTATTTAATACCTTTAACAGAAAAAACACTTGAAACTAATTTGGAGTTTGAATATATAACAGATCTTGCTAATTCATCTATTTACTTGTTAGATGAGAATAATTATTTAGTTAAGACTAAAGTTTTATTAGATGAAGATACTTTAGAAGATAATATTTTAAGTATTATAAATAACTTGACTATTAGTAGTAATAGTAAATTTCCTGATAGGTTAAGGGCTATTATACCTAAGAATACTAAATTAAATGATATTATTATAGAAGATGATTTAATTACTTTAGATTTTTCTTTAGAACTATTAGATATAGATGAAGAGTTATCTCATAAATTAATAGAATCTATTGTCTATTCAATAACTGAATTAGATGATATTAATAGAGTAAATATTACTATAAAAGGGAATCCTTTAAAAACATATCCTAATAGTACTAAGAAAATAACTATGCCTTTAACAAGAGATATAGGTATTAATAATGAATATGTTTATAATACTTTAGATAATATTACTAAAGTAGTTATTTATTATGGAGAAGATATAAATGATGATATTTATTATGTACCAGTTACTAAATATTTGAATAATAATGATAATAAAGATAAAATAGATATAATAGTTGAGGAACTTACTACTAGTTATATTTATGAAGATAATTTAAGAAGTATATTAAATGAGAATGTGAAATTAATAGATAAAGAGATAGTAGATGAAGATTTATTAATACTTAATTTTAATAATTATTTATTTGATAATGATAGTCTTATAAAAGAAGAAGTATTATATACACTTAGTTATTCTGTTTTTTCAAATTATTCAGTTAATACTATTAGTTTTAAAATTGATAATAAAAATATAGAAACTGTAAAAAGAAGAGATTTTAATGTAAAAGTGGCTTGAAAGATGTAGTTAATGATGTTATACTTTAAATGTAACGTAGGTGAGATGATATGAGTAAAAAAGATAATAAAAATAAGATAATGTTAGTGATTTTATTAGTTGCTTTAATAATAATTGTAATTGCTTTATCATTTGCGGCTTTTAGTTTTAGTAAAACAGGTAGTGAGAATGTTATAACATTAGGTAGTTTAGAACTAAGATTAAATGAAGGTAATACTATTAGTTTAGAAGATACTTATCCATTAACTGATAGTGAAGGTTTGGCTTTAACAGGTTATGATTTTACTTTGGAAAATACAGGTACAGCATCAGTTAATTATGTTATTTATTTAGATAATGTAGAGATTGCTTCTCCTGATGTAAAACTTGATGATAAGTATTTAAAGTATAGTATTGATAAAAATGGTTTAACCGGTACTGCAGAGTATTTAGAGAGTCTAGGTGTAGATGGTTCTAGAATATTAGATCAAGGTACTTTAAATAGAGGAGAAGAGAATAGTTATATTTTAAGAGTATGGCCAACAATTGAAGTAGATGGAGACTTTGGAGGTCAAGTTTGGAAAGGAAAACTTAGAATAACAGGAGATCAAGTTAGATAGAAAGAAGGTATAAATATGCATATCATAAATGCTACATGGGGGGGGGCAGTTTTATAAATATTTAAGTAATAATATTACTTTCTTTTGTTATGTCTTAAAAAAATAGAGTAATTAGTATTATTCTATTCTTTTTATTGTCTAAATAATTGATTTTAAGTGAAGATGTTTATATAGATAATAAAAAGTATAAGAATAGAAATAATAGGTAATATTAAAATTAGAAATGATAGAGAATAGTAGTAAGGAGTAGAGAAAATGGAAAGAAGAAAATATATAATAATATCAGTAGTAGTAATTGCAGTAAGTATAATTTCTTTAATAGGAACAAGTTATGCTTTATTAACAATGAACTTAGAAGGAGAAAAAGAAATAAGTTTAACAGCAGGAATACTTAAAGTAGATTTTAGTGAAGGAGATAATATTAATTTAGAAAATATGGCACCTATATCTGATAGTAAGGGATTAAAGACTACTCCTTATACTTTTACAATTACAAATACAGGTAATATAGATGCATATTATCATATATCACTTGAAGAAGATGTAAATAATACCTTAGATAATAGATATATAAAGATGAAGATGACAGGAAGTAATGGCTATGATAGTGGTGTTATAAAAGTAAATAGTTATGGAAAAGGGACATTTGAAATATATGGAGAAGATATATTAAGTCCAAGTGATAAAGTAACATACAAATTATGGATGTGGTTAGATGAAGAAGCAGATAATAGTGTTCAAGGGACAATATATCAAAGTAAGATAGTAGTAGAAAGTTTTGATAGAGAAAGTAATAGTCCAAATAGTCCAATGTTAGATGATGGAATGATTGCAGTCTCTTATAATGGAAGTAATTGGGTAAAAGCGGATAGAAGTAATACTAATAATGATTGGTATAACTATGATGAGTTGAAGTGGGCAAATGCCGTAACAGTATCAGAATCAACAAGAAATAATTATCTTAAAGCATCTAATGGGACAGTAATAAAAATGGATGATATAGAGACAATGTGGGTATGGATACCAAGATATAGTTATTCTATAGGTAGTGAGGATGGGACTAATTACTATGGAAAACAAGGAAAGTTTCTAGATACAACACCAACAAAAGCTTTACCAGGAGAAATAGATATAAAGTTTGTTAGTGAAAATGTAAAGAATAGAGGAAGTGCCAAGTATATAGTAAATGAAGGAATAAGTGAAGATGATTGGTATACTCCAGATGCTTTTACATTTGGAGATGAAGAACTAAGGGGAATATGGGTAGGAAAGTTTGAGACAAGTAGTAGTAACCCAAGTGCTTGGATTGGAGGAAGTAATACAACAGAGTTAGATCCAATGATAAAACCAAATGTAAC
>CALVVC010000071.1 GCA_944363755.1 uncultured Bacilli bacterium | reverse complement strand
AGAATGGAACAATTAATTCAAGAGGCGATGGATAATTTAATGGAAGGTAGAACAAGTTTTGTTATCGCTCATAGATTATCTACCATTAAAAATGCTAATTTAATTCTTGTTATGAAAGATGGAGATATAGTAGAACAAGGAACACATGATGAATTAATTAAGAAAAATGGTTTTTATGCAGAACTATATAATTCACAGTTTGAAAGTGTAAGAGAATAGATGGATTTTTCCATCTATTTTTGTTATACTTTATTTATAAAGAAGGTGTTAAAATGAAAGAAACAGGTAAACCAATAGATAAAACTTACTTAGAATTGGATTTACCAGTACCACTAAGATATTCTTTAGAAAAGATGAAAGATACTTTAAAAGAGATAGAAAAAGGCAATATGCCTAATGACTTTGATTCTAACTTTTGTGAGTTACAAAGTGATATAATAGAGCTTTAGTAGAAGATATGATATCTAGTGAACAAGCTACTTATTTAAGAAGTAAATATTTAGGGTTATAAAAATGATAGATTTTACTAATTGTCTTAGAACTAATAAAGCTTATAATGAAGTGTGATTTAAAATTTCTTTTACTTGAACTTACTTTAAAAAAATGCTAAACTATTTTTAGTAATTGTAGTGAGGTGATAATATGAATGATAAGACAAGATTATTTAAACTAGTTAGTAATGATCAAGCGAAAGTTCATAAAGTATTACTTGAAGTATATAATTCCTTAAAAGAAAGGGGATATAATCCAACTAACCAAATAGTAGGTTACTTGATAAGCGGGGATTTAGGTTATATTTCAAGTTATCAAGATGCTAGAAGTAAAATTAAAACTATAGATAGAAGTAAAATAGTTGAAGTTTTATTAACTAGTATGTTAAATAAATAATGAGATATTTAGGTTTAGATTTAGGTACTAAAACTATTGGTCTTGCTATTAGTGATAAAACTGGTTTAATAGCAACATCTTATAAAGTATTACATCATGATAATAATCCAGAAGACTGCTTAGATGATTTAAAGAAAATTATAGAGTCTTTAAATATTGAAGCGCTTGTTTTAGGATTACCTAAAAATATGAATAATACTTTAGGAGAAAGAGCTTTATCTACTTTAAAATATAAAGACTTTTTAGAGACTAATCTTGGTTTGCCTATTTATTTAGAAGATGAGCGTCTTACTACTAAAGTAGCAGAATCATTTTTAATAAAAGGAGATACTAGTCGTAAAAAGAGAAAAAAAGTTATAGATAAAGTAGCTGCTACAATTATATTACAATCATTTTTAGATAAAAGGAGAAATTAATATGGATGGAAAAAATCAATTTAAATTAAAAGATGAATATGGTAAAGAAACAGTATATGATGTTTTATTTACATTTGATAATGAAGAAACTAAGAAAAGTTATATAGTTTATACAGATAATAGTATTGACGATGCTGGTAATGTTCAAGTATATGCTAGTGTTTACTATCCAGGAACTGATTCTACTAAATTAGATCCTATTGAGACTGATAAAGAATGGCAAGTAATTGAGAAAATACTTGAAACAATTCAAGAAGAAGTTAAAGCTCAAAGTGGAAATAGTGAAGAAGGTAGTGAAGTAGCATAATAAATTAAGGGGACTGGCAGTATGAAGAAAACACGTATATTAGCTTTGATACTTGGTTTTATAGGTATTGTATTAATTGCAACATTTATATATTATCAATATAATATTAGTCCTGTTGATAGTAGTAGTAAGGCTAATATTGAAGTAGTCATACCTGATGGTATGTCTACTTCAAATATTGCAAAAACTCTTTATGATAAGGACTTAATTAAGGATGAATTTTTCTTTAAAGTTTATTTAAAATTAAATAGTGTTGGGAGTCTTAAAGCATCAACTTATCTTTTAACTAAAAGTATGAGTCTTGATGAGATTGTTGATATGTTAGTTAAGGGTAATAATAGTGAAGGTAGTATTAGATTAACTTTTAGAGAAGGACAAACTATTAATGATTATGCAAAATTAATAGATGAGAATACTAATATTTCTTTTGAAGATTTTATTAATACTACAAAAGATGTTAATTTACTTAGTACTTTAATAAATGAGTATTGGTTTTTAACAGAAGATATTTTAAACGAAGAAATTTATAATCCTTTAGAGGGATATTTATTTCCAGATACATATGAATTTAGTAAAGATAAGTTAACTAGTGAAGATATTATTAGAACACTTTTAAATGAAGAAGAAAAGAAGTTAGCACAATATAAAGAAGAATTAGAAAAAAATAATATTCATAATATAATTACGTTAGCAAGTATAGCTGAATTAGAAGGGGTTAAAAGTGAAGATAGAAGAAATATTATAAGTGTATTTAATAATAGATTAGATAAAGGGATGAATCTTGGTAGTGATGTAACGACTTATTATGCATTTAATGAAAAGATGGATTCTGATCTTACTAGTGAGATGTTTAATACTTATAATCCTTATAATACTAGAAGTAGTGAAATGGCTGGAAGACTTCCAGTTGGTCCAATTTGTAATCCATCTATAGATAGTATTGAAGCAGCACTTAATCCAACTGATAGTAATTATCTTTATTTTGTTGCAGATAAAAATAGGAATGTTTATTTTACTACTAGTGCTATTGAACATGAAGAAAAAGTACAGGAATTAAAAGAAAATGGTGATTGGATATGGTAAAGAGTAATTATGCAATTATTAAAGAAATAAAAGAATATGCTATAGAAAATAAAATACCTATTATGAATCAAGAAGGAATAGATTTTTTAACTACATTTATTATTAAATATCAAATTAAAAATATTTTGGAGATAGGGACTGCTATAGGTTATTCATCTATTATGATGACTTTATGTGGACCTAATATAAAAGTTACAACTATAGAGCGAGATGAACAAAGATATTTAGAAGCAGTAAAAAATATTAAGAGACTTAATTTGGAAGATCGTATAACATTAATATTTAATGATGCACTAAATACAAAAATAAATGATAAATATGATTTAATTTTTATAGATGCTGCTAAAGCACAAAATATAAAGTTTTTTGAATTATTTGAAAGAAATCTTAATGAGGGTGGTTATATAATTACTGATAATATGTATTTTCATGGATTAGTTAATAAAAATGAAAAGGAAATTAAAAGTAGAAATGTAAGAGGAATAGTAAAAAAGATAAAAGATTATATTACTTTTTTAAAGAATAATGAAGACTATAATACAACAATTTATGATATTGGTGATGGTATTGCTGTATCAGAAAAAAAGACTAGGGGAGGTGTTTAAAAATGTTTATTTTAACGGCTGTAGATGCTTGTGGTGATTATTCTCTAGCTTACGTTTTATCACTTACTCAAACTGCTTTTACTATTATTTGTATTGCAGTACCTATTATTTTAATATTTAGTTTAATTTGGACTATTTTTAAAGTAATAACAGATCCAGATCAAAAACATTTTATTAGAAAAATAATATCTCAAGTAGTAGCAACGATTATTATATTTTTCTTACCTACTATTGTTAATTTAATAATGGCATGGTTATCAGATGGAGGCTTTAATGTAGGAAAATGTTGGGAAGCTGCAAGAGAAACAAAAGGAGAACTTGGTATAATATTACCAGTAGAAGAAATAAATAGATAGAAAGAAGGTAAAAAATATGGGAAGAACATGTTTGCAATATATTACCTGGGGGAGGGAGTCATTTAACCCTAATCTAAGTAATAAAATCACTTTCTTTCATAGTGTAAGAAGAACAGGATAAGTGTCTATTCTGTTCTTTTTTGTGTGAGAAAATGGGAGGAAGTATGAAAAGATTATTAAGTTTTAGTTTTAGTAAAATATATATAATTGTAATGATATTAATAAATCTATTAGTAGTAGGTGGATACTTTTCTTATGCAATGTTTACAGTATCAAAAGAAAGAAGTAATGCCATTAGTATAGTTACTGGTAATTTAACTTATAAGTTATTAGTTGATGATAACGAAGGAAATACTTTAACAGTAGAAGCAAATACAGTAAAAGACTTTACTATTACTTTAAACAATTCGAATAATAGAAAAGCAAGATTTAATTTTTATTATATAGGGGATTTACCAACTAATACTAAAGTAGGATATATAGCAGAAGAAGGAACAAATACCTTACCAGATGAGAAAGGAATAAATTTAGAAAAAATAGATACAACAGGAAGCAGTAATAGTTATATAATAAGAGTAATAAATAATTCAGGAAATAGTGTAACAGTTAATTTAGGAGTAAGTGTAGGACTAGATTATAACGATTTAAGTCTACCAGAAAAAGGACATTTATTTGAAGAGATAACACATAAAGGAGAAGTAGGAACAGTAGTATTAAGTAATATAAGTAAAGATAATATATATAATGATGGAATAGATACATTTACTACAGGACAATATCCAAATAATTATGTTTGGTATAGTGGAAAACTATGGAGGATAGTTAGTGTTAATAATGAAGAAAAAACAGCTAAAGTAGTAACTCAATGGGATATAAGTACAATTCCTTATTCCAAGGATAACACAGTTTTTGAAGGAAGTTATATGGAAGAATGGTTAAATGATATGACAGTAGATGGTTTTTTATATAATTTAAGAGATGTTGATAATTTTATTGTAACAAATTCTAAATGGAATGCAACAACGGATTCTTCTAGTTTAGGAAATGTAAAAAGACCTAGTGATAGTGGTACTATTGTAACTGCTACAGTAGGGTTACTTAATTTATATGAATATCAAGAGAGTTTTAAAGGAACGAGCAATAGTGATGGTTATTTAAATAATGGTCTTCATTGGTGGATATTAACACCATATAGTGATATAAGTATGAATGAAATAGATAATTTGGGAAATAGTAATTCTTTTGATAAAGTATATGCTATAGGAGTACGTCCTTCCATAAATTTAAAGTCTAATGTCAAGATTGTAGATGGTAATGGAGCATTAGATAATCCCTATAGACTTGAAGGTGATAATGATAAAGATTTAAATGGTGTAAAACTTAATACTCGTTATAGTGGAGAATATGTTAAGTTTGGAACTGGTAATAATAATCTTTATAGAATAGTAAGCCATGAAACTACTGGATTAACAAAAATAACAAATGAAATTTCTCTTAAAAATTCTGAAACATTTGAATTAACTGCATTTGGAGATAATATAGTTTTTTCAAGTACAAACACAATAGGAAGTTTTCTTAATGGTGAATATTTAACTAGCGGTAATTATTTTCCAAGTGGGCAAGTAGATATGATAGAAGATAGTACAACTTGGTATCTTGGAACAGTAGGAGATGGTACTTCGTACAAATTAGCCAAATATACAGATGAAAATATGACAGGTTATGCTAAAATGACAGATGCTAAAGTAGGGTTACTAAGAAT
>CALVVC010000070.1 GCA_944363755.1 uncultured Bacilli bacterium | reverse complement strand
CTCATTCTCTAGGAGCATATTTTGATACTCCACACGGTCTTGCTAATGCTCTACTATTACCACATATCTTAAGATGGAATGGAAAAGTATGTCCTGACCGTTTTAGAGATATGGGACGTGAGTTTGGTCTTGATATGGATAACTTAACAGATGAAGAAGCTGTTAATAAGGTAGCAGATGCTGTTGATAGTCTAGCAAGAGCTGTAGGTATTCCTAAAACACTAAAAGAAATAGGAATTCCATATGATGCCCTAGAAACACTAGCTAATCAAGCTATTAACGATGTTTGTACACCTGGTAATCCAAGAGAAGTAACAAAAGAAGATATCTTAGCTTTATATAAAGAAGCTTATGAATAAAAGAAGTAAATAAAAAGGGAGGAAAATTATGTTAAAAACAAAAGTAGGGTACTCAACCCTAAAAGATTCATATGCCAAAGGAAAAGAAGCTGCTAAGAATGCCAATGTAGGTATGCGTCCAAAACTTGGAATGATGTACTGTTCTTGTAATGATGATGTTGAAGAAGTAGTAAGTGGCGCAATGTCATCAATGAAAGGTGCTCCAGTTATTGGTTGTACTAGTAGTGGTATGATTATAACTAATGATGGAATCATCGAAAGTGAAGATGGTTTCGCTGGACTTATGTCTTTCGATGATAAAAATATTAATATTGGAGTTGCTGCTCATAAAGCAGGAAAAAATGCTAGAGAAATAGGAAGAAAGGTAGCTAGACAAGCTGTTGAAAATGCCGGAGAAAACTATTCACCTAACTATTTCTATATGGTAGCAAGTCCAAAAGAAGAAGAAGATTACCTAATGGGTATCCAAGATGTTATTGGTAGAGTTCCAATGTTTGGAGGAAGTGCTGCTGATGATACAGTAGAAGGAAACTGGAAAATATTCTGCAATGACCAAGTATTCCAAGATGGTGTTGCTGTTGCTTTCTTCTATACAGATAATGATATCGTAACATCTTATACAGGTGCTTACCGTGATACTGAAAACTATGGTCTAATTACAGAAGTTAAAAATGACCGTACTCTAGTTAAAATTGATGGAGTATCTGCACTTAAGAAATATGCTGATTGGATTGGTAAAAATCCAAGTGAATTAAAAGGACAAAACCTATTAGTAGCATCTATTACTAAACCATTAGGAGTAAAAGATCCTCTTGGAAACTTAACAGTAGTTCGTCATCCAATGTTTGGAGATGATATGGGAACAAAAACTACCACAGATGATGTTATTAACTTAGGTAATAAAGTAGTAGAAAAAACTGCTATCGTTCAATTAGAAGCAACTGTAGATGAATTAATTGATTCAACTAAAGCAACTCTAAAAGATGTTAAGAGTCAGTTATCAACTGAGCCAGCAGGTTATTTCTTAGTTCACTGTGGTGGACGTAAACTTGGAATTGGTAATAGAATTGATGAAGTTTATAAAAACTTAGTTGAAGAAGCTCATGGAGTTCCATTTATTACCGTATTTACATTTGGTGAATATGGATATGATGAACATTCTGCTAACATCTGTGGTGGTCTAATGTTATCATTTACTGCTTTCGGGGAAGAATAAGGAGGATTAAATGAAGAATCTAATAGGAGGTCGTTTAGTTGATGCTAGCGATGGAAAAGTAATAGAAGTAACTAATCCTGCAACAGGAGAGTTAATAGATACAGTTCCTAATGCTACAGAACAAGATGTTGACATGTGTGTAAAAGAGGCTGTTAAAGCCCAGAAAGAATGGGCTAAAATGCCTATGCACGAACGTGGAGACATACTTTATAAATTTGTAGATTTAGTAGAAGCGAAGAAAGAAGAGTTAGCTCAGCTTCTATCTAAAGAAACAGGTAAACCAATTAAGGAAGCAAGAGGAGAAATTGGTAATACCAGAAGCTTTGTCTATGGTTATGTAGAAAAAGCAAAACACGAGTATGGAAACGTTATTCCTGCAGGAACTGAAAAAGGTCAAGAGAAAACAATTCAAATGACTTTCCAAGAACCACTAGGAGTAGTAGGTTGTATTATTCCATTTAACTTTCCATGTGATTTATTTGGTCAAAAAGTTCCAAGTGCTCTTATTATGGGTAACAGTGTTATAGTTAAACCATCTACATATAATCCATTAACACTTCATACCTACTGTAATTTAATGATGGAAGCAGGAGTTCCCGCTGGAGTAATCAACTGTATTTCAGGTGATGGTCCAACTACTGGAGAGGCTCTTGCCAAACATCCTATGGTAAATTTAATGACTGTTACAGGAAGTACTGCTGTTGGTAGTGAAGTAATGGCAAACTGTGCTAAAAACATTACTCACGTAATGCTAGAATTAGGTGGAAATGATGCTTTCATCGTTATGAATGATGCTGATATGGACCTAGTTATCGATGAAATGGTATGGGGAAGACTTTATAATACAGGACAAGTATGTTGTGCTAGTAAAAGATTCTTAGTTCAAAAAGACGTTAAAGATGAATTTGTTAGAAAAGCTGTTGAAAAGATCAAAACTCTAAAAGTTGCTATGCCACAACAAGAAGATGCCGATATTGGTTGTCTAATCAATGAAAAAGCAGCAATTAGAGTTCAAGATCAAATTAAAAAGACTCTTGAGCAAGGAGCTAAACTTATTTATGGAGGAAGAAGAAATGGTGCTTTCCTAGAGCCAACAGTTCTTGATAACGTTACTCGTGATATGGACGTTATGAAAGATATGGAAATCTTTGGACCAGTTATTCCTGTATGTAGCTTTGATACCGTAGAAGAAGCCATTGAAATAGCAAATCAAAGTAGTTATGGACTATGTGGAAATATCATGACAAAAGATATGAAAACAGCTTTCAAAGTTGCTAATGCCTTAGAAGTAGGAGGAGCCGTTATCAATGGAGCAAGTTTCTTTAGAGCTGCTGAAATGCCATTTGGTGGTTGGAAACATTCAGGTATTGGTAATGAAGGAATATCTACAACTCTAAAAGAAATGAGTAGAACAAAGACAATAGTCTTAAAGAATATATTAGATTAGATTAGATTTAAGTATTTTACTTAAGTCTTTTTCTTTTCTTGACCATTTTGTCGGCATTGCCAAAAAGGTTTACACAAACTTGACTATATAAAATATAAAACAACTTGTCGGTTCAGACAAGTTGTTAATTATTTTTGATTTTCAAATATTAAACCTTTATAATATTTCCAAGCAAGTACTCTAAAAGCTAATTTATCAATTAATCCTTCATCAATAGTTTTGTTATTTACGGCATCTTTTATATCATTAAAACTTTCTTCATAATCTGTTGTAATAATTAAATCATTACCTGCCATTATGGCTTTAACCGCTACATTATCAATAGAAGATACTGCTCCCATCGCTAAATCATCACTAATAATAATGCCCGTAAATCCTAATTTGTTCCTAAGTAAGTTATGAATATTAGTAGAAAGTGATGCTGGATTGCTACTATCAATATTAGTAACAATATTATGACTCACAAGCACAGCTTCTGCTCCTTCATTAATACCAGCTTCAAAAGGAGGTAAATCATTCTTAACAATATCATCGTAAGTTCTATTATCAGTAACGCTTCCAGTATGAGTATCAGCATTATTACCATATCCTGGAAAATGTTTTAAAGTATAAGATACACCTAAACCTTTACTAGCATTAATAACAGTTTTAGCATAAGTACTAGTTAAATCTGTATTTTCACCTAAAGCCCTTTTATACATATAGTCACTAGAATTAGTAGAAACATCAACAACAGGTGCTAAATTCAAATTAAGCCCAAGCTCATTTAAGAGGATACTCTTATTAATAGTATCTTGTTTTATCTTATCAAAACCACCACTTAAGTATAAATCTCTTGGTGATTCAAACTTACTACTAGCAAGATTAGGATTACTACTAACTCTTACAACAGTTCCTCCTTCTTCATCAACTGCCGTTAATATTGGTACTTTAGATACATTTTGTAAATTATTAATCATATCTTTTACTTCTGGTTTCGTCTTATCCCTAAAATCCTTTTCAAAAAAGACATAGCCTCCAAATTGATAATTTTCTAATGTTTCAATAGGATTATCAGGATACCTTACAAGAAGTAATTGACTAATCTTTTCATCAAGAGACATAGTTTTTAACTTCTTAGCAGCAAAGATATAAAAATCCTTAAAAATACCATTATCTTGCCACTCACTAGGAATTCCTTCGCTATCACTAGTTCCATTAACAGTTTTATAACCTAAAACCTTATTATCTTGCTTTTCCTTATTCTTATTTAAAGAACCATCATACTCTAACTTAACAACTTCGCCAATTTCTAAACTATTATCATCCAGTCCAAAAGTATAAATAATATTATTACTATCTTGCACTGTAAAAGTACCATCATTAACACCAATAACAGTAGCAGTTAAAGTTTTAGGAGTACTTTTGTTATCATTAAAGTTGCAACCAATAACAATACCCCCTATAACAAGAATTAAAAGTATAATAGAACCACCAATAATTTTCTTCTTCATAAAATTCACCTCATCACTACTAACATTATATAATTATTTTATAACTAATATGAAAAATTATTTAATAATATTGACTTAGACTAGACTCTAAATGCTATTATAATTACGAAGGGAAGTAATAATATGACAATAAAAGAAGTAGCCGAAAAATTTAATATGACTAATGATACACTAAGATATTATGAAAAAGTAGGTTTAATTGGTCCAGTTAAAAAGAATAGTAGCGGAATTAGAGATTATAGTGATAATGACTTAAGAAGAATAGAATTTATAAAATGTATGCGTAGTGCAGGTCTATCTATTGAGATATTAAAAAAATATGTTGATTTATATGCTAAAGGAGATAGTACTAAATTAGAACGTCAACATCTATTAGAAGAAGAACAAGAAAAACTTGAAGAGAAAATTAAAACTATGACTGATGCCTTAGATAAACTTAAATATAAGATAGAACTTTATAAAACAGATAAGTTGGATGAATATTTATAATCAGAGTAATTTAATTATTCTGATTCTTTTAATTTATGTTATACTAGAAAGCAAAAAAGCAATATTTAATATAAGCCGCAAGCTCTTTATCAAATTGTATCATGGTTGAGAGCTTTTGAGCCTCTCTTTCCATCATTTCATAATCAGCCTCAATCGAACCGCACGGAGTAAAATCTATCTTTGTAATACATATATATTTCCCGGGCCTATGACTTCCCCTATTGATTTCCCACGCAGGCGCACCACAGGTCTCATAAAACCCCATGTACTGCATATAACCATCTATACTTTCTGCCGGACTTACAAAGGTAATTCTATTAAAATACGCGCTTAGTTGCTTTATAGAAAGCGCAAGAACTAGCATATTAAACGGCTTTACATCACGAAACCTAGATAAATTTATTGTTAAGTCATGGTCTACCGGC
>CALVVC010000069.1 GCA_944363755.1 uncultured Bacilli bacterium | reverse complement strand
TATCTCCTTCTATTTTATAAACAAATCCTGTACCAGTAGATGCTACTTCATCATTTTGATAATTTCTAATCATCAAAACACCATCATAAACCTTAGACACCGCTTCACTAATACCAGACTCATCAACAACTACCTTTGTACAATCAGCAGCACTACAAGTAAGCCCACTATTAGTACTAGTATTATTAGTCTTAACTATATCATCTCCACCTACAATAACAAAAGTTAAAACACCACCTATAACAAATGATACAATTATAAGTACCGCTTCTTTAATTCTCTCAGCTTTCATCAATTACATCTCTCCTCTCAATATTAGCAAGTTCCATATAATTACTAGGAAATCCCATTCTATCTAATATTTTATCTATTTTTATACTATGTAAATTATACTCAAGATTATCTATCTTCTTATCAAGTTCTAAACACATATCTTTAAATTCATCATAAGAAAGCATTCTTTTCATTATAATAAGAAGTGCAAATAAATCATTTGTTCCTTTAGTATAATATCCTTCATCATCTTTTTCTAAACCAAGCACTTCATGATACTTAGTCCCTTTAATCTTCTTTTGAGTTCTATTTTCATATAAAATATCTTCATGAGCACATAAATTTCTATAATTAGAAAGTATTGGTAAATAATTACTAAACTCCTCTACTTTTATATTATAAATTTTACAAATACTTACTTGATCATCATATTTCATTATTGAAAACAATTCTCCAACAATCCCAAAAGATAAAACTTTAACTAAAATCCATAAAGGAACATAGCCATAATTAGACATATAGTGAGCAGTCGCTGTATGTTGAGCCCCATTAATTCTAATTTGTCTTTTCATCTTCTTAATCAAGTCATTTACTTGTCTTTGTTTATTCTTATCACTTGTAAAGTTTTTAGATCTTAAATAATATTTCTCTTTATAACCATATTTCTTAGATAATTGATATGAAAATATAGATTTAAGATTATTTTCTATAACAAGTAAATACTTAAAGAATACATTTCTAATCGCTCTATCAAAAAGAAATAAACTATACATTTCAAGAAAAGTAACCCCTTCTAAGAAATGTTTATCAGTCATACTTCTCATAAAAGGATATCTATAACCTGATAAAAAGAAATAATTTTCTCTTAATAGAATTCTCTTAGCATAACTTTCATCTTCTATAGTCATACCTTTATATTTAAGTATTTCTATTTGTTCTTCAAGATTCTTAAACTGCTTATCTATCATCTTCTCCCTCACCTAGAATAAATTATATCACATATTTTATGTAAAAAATATGATATTTTTATGAAAAATTATGTTATACTTAAAAAAGTAGAAAGGATAGATACTATGCCTGCAACTGTTACTCATGCTTATTTTGCAAATGACCTTTATGACACTCTTCCTATCGGTTTAAAAAAATTATTAATGGATGAAAAGAAAAGGCTTAGAATGTTTTCAGAAAGTACAGACTCTCTTATTTTTTACAATCTATTAAAAAAGAAAGATAAACATATAAGAGATTTTCAAAACTTTTTTCACAAAAATAAAAGCCAAGAATTTTTTATTAATTTAATAAATTATATTAAATATAATAACTATTATAAAAATAGTGAAATAATGGCTTTTCTTTATGGATTTATCGCTCATTACACCTTAGATTCTATTCTCCATCCCTTTATAATATACAAAACAGGTATAGTAGATGAAAATAACCCTAATACTTATAAGTATAGAAATAAGCATGAATATATGGAAAACTTTCTAGACAACTATATGATTAAACAAAAAGAATTTATAAATCCTTATAGTTTTAAATTCTATGACTTTATTTTTGATTTAAAGCCTTTTTCTAAAGAATTAATAGAAGTAATAGATTATACTTTTAAAGAAACTTTTAATTTTAAAGATTTCTCTAAATATTATTATAAATCTTTAAAAGATATGTACAAAGCTCTAAAGTATTTAAGATATGATAAATATGGAATAAAAATGTTCTGTTACAAAACTATAGATAAATTTACTAGTGATAAGACTTTTAAATTACAAGCGATATCTTATCATACTCCTCTAAAAGATGAATATAATTATTTAAATTTAAATCATAAAGAATGGACTCATCCATCATTAAAACGTGAAAAACACAATGAATCTTTTATAGAATTATATTCTATCGCTTTAAAAGAAACTAAAAAAATTATCACTGATGTTAATAGTTATTTAAAAGACACTAAAAAGATTAATTTAAAGAATGTTTTTAAAAATTACTCTTATTTAACAGGTAAAAACTGTAATAATAAAAATGAATTAAAATATTTTGAATAAAATTAATCTTAACATATCACTATATAAATAGGTGATAATATGCTAGAAAGTTATAAAATTTCAAAAAGTAACAATGAAGAAATATTATATTTATATTTAAATGTTAGTTATGAATTTGCTAGTGATTTAGAAGAAGATAGTTTAGAAAAGAAAGCTAGGAGTTATATAGTAACTCATAATATTAAGTTTAATGGTAATAAAATTATTTTTATTATAAATGGTATAAGTACTAAAATGATTACTATTAATAATATTAAGAGTTATTTAAATGATTATTTAATAACTCTTAATAATGAAGAAAAAATAACTTTAAAAGAGTTATTGTTAAGTTTATTATTTAGTAATATAAATATCTCTTTAAATGAAGAAACTCTAAAAGCTTTAACAGTTTTATATAGAAATGAAATAATTTATAATTTAATTGAAAATACTCTAGATTTAAGAAAACTCTCTTTATCATATCATAATTATAATTATTATAAAGTTACTTATCCTGAAACATATAAATTAAAAAGTGATATATTTACCAAAGTTATAAATGATACTAATGGAGAGTATTTAATTTATGATAATAAACCTATTAGATGTTTAACTCACTTAGTTAGTAATGGTTATACAGAAGAAGATGAAAATATTCCCTACACTGTTAAAAAAGAAAGTCTATGGGACTTAACATATCCTAATTATATGCAAATAAAAAATTATAGTATAAATGAATTTAAAGAAAGATTAAATCTTAAAAACGATAATTTTACTATAAAGATTATTAGTATAAGTAACTCTAATAGAATAAAAGAATTAGATTTAGGAGAAAAGAAAATAGATGCTAGAAGTCTAGCAGTATATTTAGATTTACCATCTACAGATATAACTATAATTATTAAAAAAGATTATCTTACTTTTATAACAAGAGGAATAGGTAGTGGATTAGGTCTAAGTATTATAGGTGCTAATAATCTAGCAGAATTAGGTTATAACTATAAACAGATATTAAATTATTACTTTAAAGATGTATCATTAGTTGTGAAAAAATAAATTTGCATAAATGTAATAATTATGATATAGTATATTTGTAAGAAAAAATTCATACAATATTAAAAGGAACACTTAATATTCGCATGTTGAGTGGACCCCTAATTATTTTTTCGAGAGCCACCTAATCCAACAGTTGTAAGTTAGGCGGTTTCTTTCATTTTAAAGCAAGTATGGCAAATAGCAACAAGATATCTTGAAGAAACAACATAACTACTAAAGAAAAAATCAAATAATCTTTCTTGTTCATTAGCTAGACCTCCTTTCTGAGGTCCCACCCAACTATTAAATGTTCCTACATATAAAGTATCATATTAATTTCTAGATAGCAAGGAAAAAATGTAATAAATTAGTTACGAGTTTTCGTAAATATATTAGTATATTATTATAAAATGTATAATACCAAAATGAAAGAATTATACTAAAATACAGCAAAAAATAAATTTGCATAAATGTAATAATTATGATATAGTATATTTGTAAGAAAAATTCATACAATATGAAAAGGAACACTTAATATTCCCATGTTGAGTGGACCTCCAAATTTTTATATTATGGATTAGCCCCTAATTCAACAGTTGTGAGTTAGGTGGCTTTTATTTATATCGCTAAAAATAATAACTTTATAAGTAAAAGGATAATTATGATTAAAGAGACTATTAATAAATCTTTTCTATTCATAATATCAATCTCCTTTCTAGGAGATAACCACCCAACTATTAAATGTTCCTACATATAGAGTATCATATTAATTTCTATACACCAAGAAAAATGTAATAAATTAGTTACGAATTTTCGTAATCTTTTTATTTACTCAAAAACACTATTCATAAGCTCTTCTATAGTCTTTTTTCTCTTTTTAATTTTATCTTTATTAATAATTATAGTAACAATGTCCCCTTCTTTAACATTAGGAACTAACTCTATTGGTAAATTACACATCTTACCTTTATCTATTTCCACAACTGCATAATCTCCTTCAATTCTATCAACAATTACTTCCATTAATCAGTCACCTCTAAACTATAACTAGTACTGTTTTCACCATCAGTTATTTTAACTTCATAAGTACCAGGCTTAACATTACTACTAACTTTAAAAGTCCAACTAACATCACCTTCACTATCACTAGTTTTATCTTCAAGACCACTTGCTTTACTCTCTCCACTAGAATAGATTACATCTATATCATAAGTAGTATTAGGAAGCCCTTTAATACTAACAGTAACATCACTTCCTCTACTAATAGGAGATGTTAAACTAACAAGATTTATATTACTAGCAGCAGCACTAGAACTACTATTACTACTAGAATCTTTATCGCCTTTACAAGTAACATCCACACCATCACTATCACAAACGATATTGCCATCTAAATCAGTTCTAAGAACTTTCGCACCCACACTTTCATATCTATCTATAATAGACTGATAAGGATGATTATAAGAGTTACCCTCTCCCACCATAATAATAGCATACTCTGGACTTACCTTCTTAACAAATTCTATTCCTGATGAAGAATCACTTCCATGATGACCTACTTTAATAACGTCTGCATCAACATTACAAGTTACTTCGTTTTCACTTAAAGTCTCAGCATCACCCATAAATAGAAAAGTATTATCTAAATAAGTAAGTTTTAAAACAGCAGAATAATTATTTAACTCACTATAATTATCACTATTAGGAGCGATAAACTCTAATTTTAGATTATCATCATCAAGAACAACTACTCCACTCTTAGCAGTCTTTATTTTAAGTCCTTTATTACTAATAGTAGTAAGTAAATCTTCATAAGTCTTACTAGTAGAACTAGCTCTAGGCATATAAATAGAACCTATATCAAAAGTATTAATAACTTCCTCTAATCCTCCAATATGGTCAGTATGAGGATGAGTTCCAACTGCATAATCTATCTTTGTAATACCTAAATTATTAAGATAGTTAATAACATTGTCCACTTCATATGCTTCTCCTGCATCAATTAACATAGTTTCCTTATTAGGAAGTTGTATAAATATAGAATCTCCCTGTCCTACATCAATATAATTAACTCTTAAAGTGTCTCCACTAAAAGTAGAAATACTAGTCTTATCATCATTTTCTACAAAAGGATTAGCACATCCTACTACTAATAAACATAAA
>CALVVC010000068.1 GCA_944363755.1 uncultured Bacilli bacterium | reverse complement strand
TCCAAAGGTTTTATGTATTAATATCTTTTGTTCTTCTGTTGGATATAATCTATATTTATAAGCTTTATATATTTTCACAGAACGAACCCTCCCTTCGGTAACTTAAGTGTACCTTATAAAAAATATGTTTGTCAATACATTTTTTCGACTTTTTGGTATAAGTTTCCTATTATATAAAAAAATCTTTTAAATAATTAATTTTCATATCACTTTGAAAAGAAGAAGCTTTTATATATTTATCTATTTTATATGGAAATATTAAAACTTGACTTATAATCTTATAAAACGTATCTCCATTATAAAGATTATTTATTTTTAATTTTAAAGATTTAGATTTTTCATCCTTAGGTAATGCTATCAAACTATTAATTTCATTTATAGAAACATCATATTCTTCATCCTCATAACTTTCTAATAAAGTTTTAAATATCCCAACAATTTGTCCTAAAGAATAACTTGAATAATCTTGTTCTAATCTTTGAAATTTACTATATTCATCACGAACTCTAGATAATTCTTCATAAAAGCTCATAATCTCATCTCATTTTTTTATATTATAGAATAATGCTAAATTATTAGCAATAGACAAAATAAAAAAAATAGTGTATAATCTAAATCGGTTAGTTCTTCGGGGTTTTATAAAAAGAAAGGAGAAATAATGAATAAAAAGTCAAGTGAAACAAAAATAATTGTTTTAGGAGGCTTAGGAGAAGTAGGAAAAAACATGTATTGTGTAATGCATGAAGATGAAATAATTGTTATAGACGCGGGAGTATCTTTTGCAGAAGGAGAACTATTAGGTATAGATTATGTCCTTCCAGATTACTCATTTTTAAAAGACAATGAAGATAAAATAAAAGCTCTATTAATAACACATGGTCATGAAGACCATATAGGAGCGATACCTTTTTTATTACAAAGTGTAAAAATTCCTGCTATCTATGCCCCTAATCAAGCTAAAGAATTAATTAAATTAAAATTAGAAGATAGAAACATTAGATATGATAATTTATATGCATACGATGAAAATACAAAGTTAAAATTTAAAAATATGGAAGTAGAGTTTATCAGAACTACTCACTCTATCCCTGATTCTCATGGTATTTGTATTACTACTCCTAATGGTAGAATTGTTACAACAGGAGACTTTAAGTTTGACTTAACTCCAATTGGACCAATGGCCGACCTTTATAAAATGGCTAAACTTGGAGAAGAAGGAGTAGACTTATTAATAAGTGATAGTACTAATGCTCTAAATGAAGGAATGTCTATTAGTGAATCACGTGTTGATGATGCTATTATAGATATCTTTGATAAATACAAATATAATCGTATTATAATTGCAACATTTGCCTCTAATATCTATAGATTAAAGCATATATTTGAATCATGCTATCAACATAAAAGAAAGATATGTGTCTTTGGTCGTAGTATGGAAAATAATATTGATATCTCTATTAAAGGTGGATATATTGACCATAAAGAATTATTAGTAACACCAGAAGTTGCCAATACTCTAAAACCTGGAGAAGTAACAATTCTTTGTACTGGTTCCCAAGGAGAACCACTAGCAGCCTTATCAAGAATTGCAGATGGTACTCATAAGCAAATTAAATTAAGACCAGATGATATTGTCATATTTTCATCAAGTGCTATTCCAGGAAATGCCTTAAGTATTCATAAAACTATTAATAAGTTATATCTAAAAGGTGTTAAAGTATTTACTAACATGACTATGAATAATTTACATACATCAGGTCATGCTAACGGGGAAGAACTAAAGTTAATGATAAGATTATTAAAACCTAAATACTTAATGCCCTTCCATGGAGACTATAGAATGTTAAAACAACATGCAAATCTTGGAATAGATTGTGGTATTCCTAAAGAAAATACTTTTATTTTAAAGAATGGAGATAGTCTAATTTTAAATAATCATAAAATAACCAAAGGTGAAAGTTATCCAAATAATGATATTTATGTAGACGGCTCTAGAATTGGTGAAGTTGGTAGTGCCGTTATAAAAGATAGAAAAATAATGGCTAATGATGGTATCCTAGTAGTTATCGCTAGTATTAATTCTAAAGAAAGAACACTACTTACAAAACCTAATATTACAACAAGAGGTTTTGTCTTAGTAAATGAAAATGAAGAATTAATTAGAAAAATTGAAAGAGAAGCTAGTAATGTTATTACTGAAACATTAAAAGATAAGAAAGCAACATTTACAGATATTAAAAATCAATTAAGTTTAGATTTAATACCATTTATCATGAATTTAACTGGTAGAAGACCATTAATATTACCAATAATATTAGATATAAAAAAATAGAGTTCAAAACTCTATTTTTATTTTGCTTCTTCTATAGCCCTAGTTTCTCTTACTACAGTTATTTTAATAGTACCAGGATAATTTAATGTTGACTCTATTTTCTCTTTAATATCCCTAGCTACTTTATGAGCTTCTAAATCATCTATTTCATCTGGCTCTACTATAACTCTAAGTTCTCTACCTGCTTGCATAGCATAAGCTTTAGAAACACCATCTATATCATTAGCAACCTCTTCAAGCTGTGCAAGACGCTTAACATAATTTTCTAATGAATCATTTCTAGCACCAGGCCTACTAGCAGAAAGAGCATCAGCAACTGCTACTAAAGATGCTATAACTGACATAGACTCAGTATCTCCATGATGTGATGCTATAGCATTAATAACTACATCATTTTCTCCATATTTTTTAGCAAGATCTACACCTATACTAACATGACTACCTTCAACTTCATGATCAACTGCTTTACCAATATCATGTAAAAGTCCTGCTCTTTTAGCAAGAGATACATCCTCACCTATTTCACCTGCCATAAGTCCTGTTAAATTAGCAACTTCAAGGGAATGCTGTAAAGCATTTTGCCCATAACTAGTTCTAAAATGAAGTCTACCAATTATCTCAATTAACTCAGGAGCCATTTTAGTAATACCAAGTTCAAATAAAGCATTATTACCATATTCTAAAATTTTCTCTTTCATCTCTTTACATACCTTATCATAAACTTCTTCAATTCTAGTAGGATGAACTCTTCCATCTTTTATTAAAGTCTCAAGTGTTAATCTAGCAGTCTCTCTTCTTAAAGGATCAAAACTAGATAACACTACTGCTTCTGGAGTATCATCAATAATAAGATCAACCCCAGTAACCGCTTCAATTGTTCTAATATTTCTACCCTCTCTACCTATTAATCTACCTTTCATCTCATCATTAGGCAAACTAACAACAGTAACAGTCTCTCCACTAGCAATATCAGCTGAGTATCTTTGCATAGAACTAACTATCATCTCTTGAGCTTTCTTATCAGCAGTTAACTTAGCTTCATTTTCCTGTTCACTAATATAAATAGCAATCTCACGACTCATAGATTCTTTTACATTTTTCATAATCAAATCATGAGCTTTTTCTTTACTATAGCCTGAAATCTCTTCAAGCAAACTAATTTGTTTTTTCTTAATTTCCTCCACTTTTCCTTCTTTTTCTTGAATATCTTTTTGTCTTTGAATTATCTTTTCTTCTCTCTCATCTAAAGTCGCTTCACGTCTTTGACATATTTCATCACGCTTATCTAAACTAGATTCTCTTTGTAATAATTTATTCTCACTATCTTTAAGTTCTGCCTTTTTCTCTTTAATATCTTTATCAACTTCAAGTTTTAACTGATAACTCTTCTCTTTCGCTTCCATAATAGCATCTCTTTTTATCTTATCAGCATTTTTTAAAGCATCCCTTAACATTTTATCTATCTTTTTAGAAGTAGTTCCTTCTCTTATATAGGTAACTAAAAAAGTTAATCCAAATCCACAAAAAAGTCCAAAAATCATAAGTAAAATGGAGAGTAACATTTCATTCATTTTATACCTCCATTAGATATATACTTTAAATAAAAATCTAAACTATAATCTATTTATATTTTAAATTTTAATTAACAACTTGTCAAGCCACTTACAATAAGGGTAATGCAAGTATCTTATTTATATTTATCTTTTTTTATAAAATTTTATTAACGGGTGAAAAGAAAATGATTAAGGTAAATATTGAAGAACTATTGAAACAAAATAAGAGAAGTAAATACTGGTTATGTCAAAGAATGAATATAACTTCAAGAAATTTAAATAGAATAATTAGAGGAGAAACCACTTCTATTAGTTTTAAATACATAGAAGAAATATGTCTATTGTTAAACTGTACCCCAGGAGATTTACTTACCCTAGAGCAAGAAAAAATAACATTTTAAAAGAAGTCAATTGACTTCTTTTATTTTTCATTAGAGTTATTTAAACTAATACCATAATATTCTCTAACTTTTTCTTCAATCTCATCTCTTAACTCACATTTATCTTTAAGTAATAACTTAACATTCTCTTTACCTTGACCAAGTTTCTCACCATTATAAGAATACCATGCTCCAGTTTTTTCTATAATTCCTGCTTCACTACCTAAATCAATAATCTCACCTTCACGAGATATACCTTCTCCATACATAATATCAACAACTGCAGTTTTAAATGGAGGAGCTACTTTATTTTTAACAACTTTAACAGTTGTTTTATTACCCATAACTTTATCTCCAACCTTTAACTGCTCATTACGTCTTATATCAAGTCTTATAGTAGAATAAAACTTTAAAGCTCTACCACCAGGAGTAGTCTCAGGATTACCAAACATAACTCCTACTTTTTCTCTTAATTGATTAATGAAAATAGCAATTGTATTAGTCTTATTAATAGTACCACTTAACTTCCGTAAAGCTTGCGACATAAGTCTTGCTTGTAATCCAACATGAGAGTCCCCCATATCGCCATCAATCTCTGCTTGAGGAACTAAAGCTGCTACTGAATCAATTACAATAATACTAACCGCTTCACTTCTAACTAAAGCCTCACATATCTCTAAAGCTTGTTCACCAGTATCAGGTTGCGATAAGATAAGTTCATTAGTATTAACACCTAATCTTTTAGCATAAACCGGATCAAGTGCGTGTTCTGCATCTATAAATGCTGCTCTTCCCCCTATCTTCTGAACCTCGGCAATCGCTTGTAATGCAAAAGTAGTTTTACCACTAGATTCTGGCCCATATATTTCAATAATACGTCCTTTAGGATACCCTCCTATTCCTAAAGCAATATCAAGACTTAAGCATCCACTAGATACTACATCCATCTTCATATGAGGATTATCACCTAACCTCATAACTGCCCCTTTACCAAATTGTTTTTCTATATCTGCTAAAACAGCTTCCAAATTTTTATCTTTACTAACTTTACTAGTCATTTTACTCATAACGTTCCTCCTAAAAAATAATTACAATACCATTGTATATAGATAAAATTAAAATGTCAAGCTTTTTTTCGAACAATCGTTTGCGAAATTTCGTAATTTGCAAAAAAAGTCCCTTGAATTTTTAAAATTCCCTTAAGAGTTTTTTAAAATTGCCATAAAAAAAGACCTAAATTTTAATTTTCTTTAGGTCCTAAAATAAGTTTCTTATTAAGATTAAAATATTCTATCATAGATATTATTGACATAATAGTTGCAAAATACAC
>CALVVC010000067.1 GCA_944363755.1 uncultured Bacilli bacterium | reverse complement strand
AGAAATAGAAGTTATTGGTATCAGACTCTAACAATAGATAAAGGTAGTAAAGATGGCTTAAAGAAGAACATGGTCGCTATTACTAAAGATGGCCTTATTGGAAAACTGCAAAATGTTACTAATTATTCTAGTGAGATAAAACTAATAACTGCTAATGATGTAAATAACAAAGTATCTGTTTCTATCGCTACGACAGCAGGAGAAACGACTGCTATACTTAGTGGTTATGATAAAGAGAATAATTTAGTATTAATCAGTGGAGTAGATAGCAGGGTAGATATTAATAAAGGTGATGTAGTAACAACTAGTGGCTTAGGCGGAATGTTTCCAAGAGGTATATATATAGGAGAAGTAGAGACTATTACTAATGATAAGTATGGATTAAGTAAGACTTTAGGAGTAAAGACTACCCAAAACTTTAATAATATTCACTATGTTACTGTTCTTAAGGAGGAAAAACAGTAAAAGTCCGGTTTTCTTGAAAAAAGTCCGGTTTTCTTGAAAAAAAGTCCGGTTTTCTAATTATAAGATGGAGGAAATATAATGGGATTAAATGATTATGAAAAAATAGAAAATGAAAGGAAAGTGATTATGTGATATTTCAAGTAATAATAGTTATTATCTCTTTATTTTTAGATGGCATCTTAAGTAATTTTCTTCCCTATATGATGGGAGACTTATCTTTATTTACTCCATACTTTACTTTAATAAGTCTTGTTATGGTTTATCCATTTTTTAAGAAAAAATATAAAGATTATTATATATTAGTAGGTATAACAGGTTTCCTTTATGATTTATTCTATACTAATCTCTTATTTACTCATACTATTTTCTTTTTATTAATAGGACTAATAGTAAGTTTTATCTATAAGAAAATGGAACTTAATCTTCTAACTAATTTATTTTTAACTATTCTTGTTATATTAATATACCACTCTATTTTCTCATTAAGCTTATTTATCTTTAATGTTGTTCCTGTTAATATAAAAAGTATTCTTTATTTAATAACACATAGTCTTATACTAAATATTCTCTATGGAGAAATACTATATTTAATTTGTAAATATATGCCACACAAAAGACATTTAAACTGATGTCTTTTTCTTTTACTTAATACATATAATTAAATGGTGATATAAATGGTAGAGTCTAAATTTTATAAGAAGAAAGAATCTAAACATAATAGTAATATAAAAAAATATATAAGAAGTTTTATAACAAAAATATTACTAACTATAATAGTAACCCTTATTCTTTTAATAGGATTTAAAACCAATTTAGACTTTAAAAGTAACTTTAATAAATATGTTTATAATACATCTTTACCTTTTACAGACTTTAAAGCTATTTATGATAAATATTTTATAGGTAAAGAAGAAAAAAATAATGATACAAAAGAAGTCTTTAATGAAAATTTAGTTTATACTACTAAAAGTATGTATGAAGATGGAGTTAAATTAACGGTTAAATCTAACTATTTAGTAAAAGCTTTAGATAGTGGAATAGTTGTTTTTATAGGTGATAAAGATAAGTATGGTAAAACAGTTATTGTCCAACAAGTTAATGGTGTAGATGTTTTTTATGGTAATGTTAATAGTAGTGTAAATATGTATGACTACGTAGAAAAAGATTCTCTAATAGGAGAAGTCATAGATACAAAACTTTATCTAGCATTCCAAAAAGAGGGTAACTTTGTTGACTATAAAGAATATATTAAGTAAAATATCTATTCATCCCAGTTGTTACTTCCTAATAGTTTTCTCCTTTCTATCTGGATATTTTAATTTAATATTTATAACTTCTATTCTTCTTTTGATTCATGAAAGTGGACATTTTTTTACCGCTTATATCTTTAATTGGGAAATAGATAAAATATTTTTCTATCCTTATGGAGGAGTATCTAAGTTTAATCATGAAGTAAACTGTCCCATAAAAGAAGAGTTAATAGTTCTTCTAATGGGACCAATTATGCAGTTAGGATGTTATCTAGTTTTAATGAATATACCATACTTATATAACTATCAAGAAATGATAAAAACTATAAATTATAGTATATTGTTATTTAATCTTCTTCCCATCTATCCCTTAGATGGAGGTAGAATCATGCAATTACTTATTTGTTATTTAACATCATATAATTTTAGTTTTAAAATAATATATTTTATCTCGTTCATCGTCCTCTGTCTTATTACAATCTTCTTTTTCTATAATCCTACTATAAATATTTTACTAATCATCGTTCTCTTAATAATAAAACTACTAACAGAAAAAAGAAATATAAATTATTATTTAGAAAAGTTTATTTTAGAAAGATACTTACATAAATATAAATTTAAAAAGAGCAAGATAGTAAAGAGGACTAAAGACTTTAAAAGAGACTATCATCACTTAATTAAGATTAATAATAAATACTTTTTAGAAGAAGAATACTTATTAAGGAAATATAAAGATAAATTATAGTGACATATTACTACTATAGATGTTATAATTAAAAAGACAAAACTAGTAAAGGAGAAACATATGGAACAAATTATAATTAATATAATGGAACAAGTTGGTTACTTAGGAGTATTCCTTTTAATCGCTATAGAAAATATTTTTCCACCAATACCATCAGAAGTAATATTAGTATTTGGTGGTTTTATGACTACTTATACATCACTTAATATACCTATAATGATACTAGCAGCAACACTTGGTTCCCTACTTGGAGCGATAGTACTTTATTATATTGGTAAAATCTTTAATAAAGAAAGATTAAAAAGAATAGTAAATGGTAAAATAGGTAAAGTATTAAGATTAAAAGCCAGTGATATAGAAAAAGCCGATAAATGGTTTGATACTAAAGGAAATAAAACAGTTTTCTTCTGTAGATTTATACCAATTGTAAGAAGTTTAATCTCTATTCCTGCAGGTATGAGCGAGATGCCTATGCAAAAGTTTTTACTTTATACTATATCAGGTTCTCTAATCTGGAATACAGTTTTAATAATAGTAGGTAGTATAGTAGGAGATAAATGGGAAACAATAGTAGGGTACCTAGATAACTTCTCTAATATAATCTTAATAATATTAGTAATAATATTTGTAGTAGCACTTTACTACTGGTTTGTAATAAGAAAAAAGAAACAAAGTAAAAAGGCCTAGAAATCAAGTTCTAGGTCTTTTTGCATAAATTATAATTTTAAAGATAAAACCTTTCCAGTATTAACTTTAGTAGAAGTAGAAGCATCTATGATAGGTAAATAAACTTTTTGCGACTCTAAATCTTCTATCATTTGTTTTAAAGTTAATAACTGGTATTTTATATAATCATAATTTTTACCATTATATTTCTGAAAATTACTAAATATATTATATTGTATTGCTAAAATGTCTTTTGCGGAAACCTTTAAAAATTTTTGATATTCATCATCATATTCACAATCTCTAAACGGCAATGGAGATTGCATAAGAAACATAGGATACATACCATATATCTTAGAATTTCTTGCTTTTACTGTTAATATTTTATTATTTATCATAAACATGGGCTTACTACTTAATTTATTATATATAGAGTTTGAGCAATTTACATTTCTTGCTAAAGAAACGTAAAACTTTCCATTATTTCCATCACCTAGTTTTCCTAATAATATAGGAGCTTTTATTCCTTCTGTTATCATACTAATAAATTCATCTTGATTATAATCAAAGGCATGATAATAAAAATCACTATCAAGTTTAATAGATTCATCCTCAATATAATGTATTATTCTTAAATAATCCATATTCTTTACCCCCTAACATTTCATATTGCCACTAAGATACTAATTAATTTTTTTAAATAATCTTTTGGTATTTTCTGTAGTAATTTCTTCTATCTCTAAGTAACCCATATCTTTTATTAAAGCCAACTTTTCTATAATATATTTAATATTACTAGATTGATTAACTAAATTTCTAACAGGTTCTGGACTAATATAAGGACTATCAGTTTCTACCAAAAATAAATCATTAGGAACACTTTTAGCTACTTCAACAGATTTTTTAGCATTCTTATAAGTAATCCTTCCTGCAAAAGAGATATAGTAATTGTTTCTAATCAAATAATTTAAATCATCTATATCAGGTTGAAAACAGTGAAAAACACATCCTTCTTTAGGCTTAATATATCTTTCAAATATTTCTATTACTAATTTATTACTATTATTAGCATGAATTATAACTGGAAGATTAAGAGCATTAGCAATAGATATTTGTTCTATTAAATATTTTTTCTGTAACTCTATATTATCTTTTGTAGTATCTAAACCAATCTCTCCAATCGCTACAACTTTCTCATTAAGAGCAATGTTATATAAATCATTAATACTTTGATTTTCTATATATAAAGGATGTATACCAACAGCAGAGTAGAACTTTGCATTAGTGTTAGAAATAATTATGGACTCTTTTGCAGTCTCACTATTTAGAGAAACATTAATAACATTTTTTAGATTAGAGTTATTATTTATATCAAGTATTTCTTTTTCTATATTTTTAGAAACTATACTATTAATATGCATATGAGAATCTATTGCCATAGTATTTCCTTCTTTCTAAAATTATTTAAACATAAACTAATTATAAAAACAAGAATTACTATGTAATAATAAGTATATATTTTAGAGATTTGATACTTTAAAAACTGAAACGAAAAAATTTGCTCTAGAAACAGCAGTACTACCGGTATATAAAAATTGAACAGTACTATTAGTAGACGCTTGAATTAATGTTCCATCTTGTATTGTAATATCACTATTAACGCTATTAGTATTATTAGTAGGTGCTAAACGATCTTGAGGTATTCCATTAATAATAGGAATTATAGATCCATTTTGATTAACACCAAATCTTCCTGTTAAACTAAAAGAAACATAATAAGTACCGGGACTTGGTAAAGTAATAGTAGTATTATTTACAGTAATATTAGGTGTTCCTCCACTAAATTGTAAAGCTAGTGGAATTACATTACCAGAACTAATATCCGTTGCTTGATTTACAACTAGAGCATAATTATTATCTAGCTCAGGACCAGTAGGCCCGGTAGGACCCATTATCCCTGTAGGCCCTGTTTCTCCAGTAGGACCAGTAACACCAGTAGCACCTGTAGGTCCAGTTGGTCCTGTTATACCAGTTGCACCCGTAGGACCAGTAACACCACTTGCACCAGTAACACCAGTAGCGCCTGTAGGTCCAGTTGGTCCTGTTATACCAGTTGCACCCGTTGGTCCAGTAACCCCACTTGCACCCGTAGGACCAGTAACACCACTTGCACCAGTCGCACCTGTAGGGCCTGTCACCCCAGTTACTCCCATAGGACCAGTTGGTCCCGTAGGTCCTAAAATAAAACATCCATTATGATAAAAGTTTTCCATTATCTCACCACCTAATATAAAGTATGAAATAACTTACATTTATGACAAAAAAAGCTAGGACAAGCCTAACTTAATTTTTTACATAATAAAACCCTTGATATACAAGGGATAAAATCTAAATGGTGGAGAATAGGAGGATCGAACTCCTGACCTTCACGGTGCAAACGTGACGCTCTCCCAGCTGAGCTAATTCCCCATCGCTTAAGAACAAATCGATTATATCACAGTAAAAAAACGCTTGTCAATATTTATTTGTAAAAAAAATGCTATT